>NZ_DBMDDV010000036.1:0-28884 GCF_057431175.1 Gemmiger sp.
ACCCCGATGCAGTGGGACGCGAGCGAGAACGCCGGGTTTACCACCGGTACGCCGTGGATCGGCATTGCCGACAACTACAAGGCCATCAACGCCGCTGCCCAGATGTACAACCCGGATTCCATCCGCAGCTTTTACAAAAAATTGGTGTCCCTGCGCAAGCAAATGCCGGTCATCAGCGCGGGCAGAATCGAATTTTTGTACCCCGATAACGCAGATCTGTTGGCCTACCGCCGGTACGACGGTGAGACGGAACTGCTGGTGCTCTGTAACCTGCGGACATGGGAAATTGCAAAGCCCCTGCCCGACGGCTGGACCGCCGCCGAAGAACTGCTGGGAAACTACCCTGAATCTGCCGCCACCCTGCGCCCCTATGAGTGTGTGGTGCTGAAAAAGTAAGCCCCCAAATCCTAAAAGCAAAGCCGCTTTCCCTTATTTGCACTGCAAATGAGGGAAAGCGGCTTTTTGTAAGGGAAAAATGATTTTACTGTGTCAGCAGCCAATCCGGCAAGTGGATGATCCGGATTCCGTCATAGTTGCCAAGGGTCACTTTGTCCAGTGTCAGAATGATTTTCTCATAGTTATCCCGGATATTGCGCAAGGGTACGATTTCGCGGGCGAAAGTTTCCTCGGCGGTCATGTCGGCAGTGACCTGGAAGTAGGTGGATACTCTTTGCGCAAAACCACGGCGTACACCTCCCGGATGTTGTACTCATTGTAGAGTTTTTGGCGGCATACGTCAACAAAATTCCGAAATCGGAATATTCTGTGATATTTACGCGGGGAAATTCCGAAAACTGAAACTGTTTTCCTTCGGCGAAGTGACGAAAAAAATTGCTCATCCTTAGCGAAAAGAGAGAACTTACAGGAAACCCCTTGAATAAGCAGGGGTTTCGCACTACAATGGAAACCGAAAAGATAATTTGAGTTTCCGCGAGGTGAAAGCATGGATGAACACAACGAATTGTGCGTAAAACTCCGGGCGGCAGGTATGGCGCTTTTCCGGCGCGAGGGGCTGCGCTTCACGATGCAGCAGGCCGCTGAAGCCATCCACATCAGCAAAAAGACGATCTACACGGTCTATCCATCCAAGGAAGCGCTGCTTTTGGACATGGTGGACGACGCCTTTGCGCACATCCATGCCCGCAAGCAAAGCATCATCGACGGCCCCGGCACGCTGACCGACAAGCTGCGGGCTGTAATCATCGCCCTGCCGGAGGAGTACACCGCGCTGGACTTGCAGCAGATGGCCTTGCTGGATGAAAGGTACCCCGCCGTCGCCGCCCGTGTGCGGGAGCATCTGGAAAACGGCTGGGAGCCGACGCTGGCCCTGCTGGAACAGGGCATGGAGCAAGGTGTGCTGCGCCGGGTATCGCTGCCGATTTTACAGCGGATGATCTCGGCGTCCATTGAGGATTTCCTCGCGGATCGCACGCTGGAACAACAGGGGATAACCTACACGCAAGCGCTCGACGAAATGGTTGCAATTTTATGGGAGGGAATCGCGGTACGATGAAATACAGTCTTTGCAATAATTGGGAATTTACCGAGATCTGGAGCGATGCCTTTTGCACCGGCGCACCCGTGCCATGCCAGGCTGTGCGTCTGCCCCATACCTGCCGCGAACTGCCGCTCCACTACGCAGATCCCGCAGACTATGAGATGGCCTGCGGCTACCGCCGCACGCTGACCTTGCCGGACGCGCCGCGGCTGTTTTTGCGGTTTGACGGCGCGGCCCACCAGGCTGCAGTCTACCTGAACGGCCAGCTCGTGGGGGAACATTTGGGTGGCTACACGGCGTTTGCACTGGAAATTACAAATTTTGTGCATCGTGACGCAGAAAATCTGCTGGCCGTGCGGCTGGACACGCGGGAAGACCCGGCCCTGCCGCCCTTCGGCTTCGTCATCGACTACCTGACCTACGGCGGACTCTACCGCGAGGTCTGGCTCGAAACCACCGCTGCCACCTGCGTGACCGACCTGTTTGTGCACACGCCGACGCTGACAGAGGCCGCTGTCTCCGTAACTACTGATGCTCCGGAAAAGGCTGCCGTGCTGCGGGTGAGCCTCTGCGCCCCGGACGGCGCGGCACTTGTGGGCCAACAGCTGCCCGCCGCCGCAAAAGCAGAATGCACGCTGACCCTGCCCGACGCCCAGCCCTGGGGTACCGACCACCCGAACCTGTACACCTGCCGCGCTGAACTTCTGGACGCAGCCGGGCAGGTACTGGACTGCCGTGAGACGACATTCGGCTTCCGCACGGCAGAATTTAAGGCGGACGGATTTTATTTAAACGGGAAAAAGACGTTCCTGCGCGGACTCAACCGCCACCAGAGCTACCCTTACATCGGCTACGCCGCGCCGGAGAGTTTGCAGCGCAACGATGCCCGCATTTTGAAAAACGAGCTGCACTGCAACGCCGTCCGCACCAGTCATTACCCGCAGAGCCAGCACTTTCTGGACGAATGTGACAAGCTGGGACTGCTTGTCTTTACCGAGCTGCCCGGCTGGCAGCACATCGGCGACGCCGCATGGAAGGACCGCGCCTGCGAAATGCTGCGAGAGATGATCCTGCAAAACCGCAGCCACCCCAGCATTATCTTGTGGGGCGTGCGCATCAATGAGAGTGTGGACGACGATGAATTTTACAACCGAACGAATAAAATTGCACACGAGCTTGACCCGAGCCGCGCAACCTCCGGTGTGCGGTATCTGGAAAAAAGCCATTTGTTAGAGGACGTCTACGCCTACAACGATTTCTCCCACAACGGCATGAACGCCGGGGCCAAGCGCAAAAAGGACGTGACCCCCGATATGGGCAAAGCGCTCCTGATTTCGGAGTGCAACGGCCATATGTACCCCACAAAGCCTTTTGACGATGCGCCCCACCGCCAGGAACACGCGCTGCGCCATGCGAGGGTACTGAACGCCGCCTACGCCGACGGCGAACATGCGGGCTGCTTCGGCTGGTGCATGTTCGACTACGCCACCCACAAGGATTTTGGCTCCGGTGACCGCATCTGCTACCACGGCGTGCTGGACAGCTTCCGCAACCCGAAACTGGCCGCCGCCGTCTATGCCTCCCAAGGCGGGGGCAAACCGATTTTGATCGTCAGCTCAACGATGGACATTGGCGATTCCCCGGCCGGGCAGTTGGGTACGGTGTATGTGTTCACGAACGCCGAGCGGGTGGACCTCTACAAAAATGACGTATTTGTGACAACTTTGCACAAGAGCGGCTGGACGGCCCTGCCGCACCCACCACTGGCTGTGGATGACACGATTGGCGAGCTGCTGGAAACGCAGGAGCGTTTCGACAAGGCCAAGGCCGACACGCTGCGCGACTGCCTGCTGGCAGCGGGCAAATACGGCCTGGCCGGGCTGCCGCTGCGCTACAAGTTCAGGCTGGCGTGGTGCATGGTTCGCTACAAAATGAGCTTTGACGACGGCGTAAAGCTGTACGGCAAGTATGTGGGCAACTGGGGCGGCGCGGCCACCCGCTGGCGGTTTGACGCCAAAAACGGCGATACGGTAGTAAAAAGTGTGACGCTCTGCCCCAGCCGCAAGCTGCATCTGGAGGTCACCCCGTCAGCCCACGCCTTGCGTGAGGGCGACACCTACGACATGGCTGCCGTGCGGGTGCGCATTCTGGACGAGAACGGCAGCCCCGCCGTCTACGCCCAGCTGCCGCTGCAATTTGCCGCAAGCGGCGCGGCGGCGCTCGTCGGCCCATCCATCGCCACGGCGGAGGGCGGCATGGGCGGCACCTACATCCGCACGATAGGCCAGACCGGCACGGCCAGCCTGACCGTGGCCGCCCCGCAATGTGAGCCTGTCACCGTAACATTTTCCGTCACCGGAAAGGAGAATACAGCATGGAACTGACAACAAAGCAAAAGGCCGCGTTTGGTATCGGCGCGGTGGGCAAGGATATGGTCTACGCCCTGTCGGCATCCTATGTTATGTACTATTATCAGGATGTGCTGGGGCTTTCGGCCACGTTCGTCGGCCTGATTCTGATGATTGCCCGCGTGTTCGACGCCTTCAACGACCCGTTCATGGGTGTGTTGGTCGCCAAGACCCGCACGCGGTGGGGGCGGTTCCGGCCGTGGATCTTTTCGGGTACCGTGCTCAACGCCGCGGTTCTCTACGCGCTGTTTGCCGCGCCCGCGCTGGCCGAAGCCGGGATGATGGTCTATTTCAGCGTCATTTATATTCTGTGGGGCGTTACCTACACGATGATGGACATTCCTTATTGGTCAATGATCCCAGCCGTGACCCGAACCCCCGCAGACCGTGAGAATCTTTCAGTCGTCGGCCGCACCTGCGCGGGTGTCGGTTCGGCGCTGATTGCGATGTTCACGATGTTGCTCGTCGGCGCTTTGGGCGGTGACAGTGAGCGCGCTGGCTTCCGCTGGGTGGCGCTGATTGTGGCCGTAATCTTCGTTGTAACGGAAATTCTCTGCTGCGCTAGTGTCAAAGAGACGAGCGGCGGCGAGATGAAAACCGCCACCGTCGGTGAGATGTTCAAGGCGCTGTTTGCAAACGATCAGGCGCTCGTCGTCGTGGGCAGCATCGTCCTCATTAACTCAGCGCTGTACCTCACGTCCAACTTCATCATCTACTTCTTTAAATATGACTTTGGTGGAACGGGCTGGAAAGCCAGCTACACGCTGTTTTCCACCATCGGCGGCGCGGCGCAGATTCTGGGCATGATGATCCTTTACCCGCTCGTGCGCAAAAAATTAAGCAATACCGGCGTGTTTACGTTAAGTCTGGCGCTGGCGCTGGGCGGCTACGGTGTGCTGCTTGTGCTCTGCCTGACCGGTTTCTCGGGGAATCTGGTGTTGCTGTGCGTGCCGGGCGTTGTGGTGTTCGCGTGTAACGGTATGCTCAGTGTGCTGACGACGCTGTTCCTCTCGAACAGTGTAGACTACGGCCAGCTCAAGACCGGCCGGCGCGAGGAGAGCGTGATTTTCTCGATGCAGACGTTCGTCGTAAAGGCGGCGTCCGGCGTGGCGGTGTTCCTGACTGGCATCGGCCTGGACCTGATCGGCCTGGTCGGCAACACCGAGGAGACCGGTCCCGTGGCCGCGCAGAGCGCCTCGACTCTGCTGGGCCTGCGCCTGATGATGACCGTGCTGCCGATGGTCGTTCTGGTCGCGGCGCTGGTGCTGTTCCGCCACAAATTCACCCTGAGCGACGACCACGCGGCCGAGATCAGCGCACAGCTGCACGGCAAAAAAGAGGGTGTCTGATATGACGGAGCTGCATTGGCGCGCGGCCACGGATGCGGGAAGCTATGACGGTACAGCATTGATTTCGGTAGGGCAGGGGGCTGTGCATCTGCGCACTGACCTGCCTGCCGGAACGCTGGAAAATGCTGTGGCGACGCTGTCCTGGCCGATGGCCGAGAATGAAAAAATCTTCATGAACGGCTACCAGACCTGGACCGAGTGCCCGGAACTGCCCAAGTGGGGCCGCCAGCGCGGCACCGACCACATTCCGAAATTTCTGCTGGACAAATACGCCTTTGACCGCTACGGCGACTACCATTTTGTGCGCTACAGCAAACGAAAAGGCATGAGCCACGGGTTCTCCTACTGCTATTTCCGCAGTGGGGAACACTACCGCCTTGTGGCAAGCCTCAACGAAACGCCCGGCTACACGATTTTTTACTACGACGCCAAGGCGGCTGTCTTGCGCATCGAGCGGGACTGCGCCGGGGTGTGCCACGGCGGCAGCGTGTTTGCGGCGTT
This sequence comes from Gemmiger sp., assembly GCF_057431175.1. NCBI lineage: Bacteria > Bacillati > Bacillota > Clostridia > Eubacteriales > Oscillospiraceae > Gemmiger > Gemmiger sp. The sequence goes on from NZ_DBMDDV010000036.1 coordinate 5,757, forward strand.
CGATTTGTTCTTTGCTGAGGGTAGCGAGGACGAGGTCTTTGACGCATGGTTCGCGGCGCTCGGCTGCCGCCCGCGTACTACAAAAAAGCTGGCCGGGTATTCCAGCTGGTATAACCGCTACCAAAACATTGACGAAGCGTCAATTTTGGAGGACCTGCAGGGGTGCAGGGCACTGTTCAAACCCGGAGACCTCTTTCAAATCGACGATGGCTGGGAAGCAAAGGTCGGCGATTGGCTCGAAACCGACCACGCTAAATTCCCCCATGGGCTGCGCCCGCTGGCCGACGCTGCGCACGAGAGCGGCTTTCTGACCGGACTGTGGCTGGCCCCCTTCGTCTGCGAAAAAGAGTCTGCCGTTTACCGCGATCATCCCGACTGGCTACTGCAAGTGAACGGCCAACCCTGGTGCTGCGGCAGCAACTGGAGCAGCTTTTATGCACTGGACATCGACAATCCGGAAGTGCTGGACTACCTGCAAACTGTGTTTGACCGGGTGTTGAACGACTGGGGTTTTGATTTGGTAAAGCTCGACTTTTTGTACGGCGCAGCGACGTTTGGAAGCGCAAGCGAATCCCGCGCCGCGCGGATGCAGCGGGCTATGGCGCTGTTGCGCACCTGGTGCGGCGACAAGCTGATTTTAGGCTGCGGCGTGCCGGTCATGCCCGCCTTTGGTATCGTTGACTACTGCCGCGTTGGGTGTGATGTAGGGCTGGACTGGGACGATGTATGGTATATGCGGCTTTTCCACCGCGAGCGAGTCTCTACAAAGCAGTCCATCGGCAACACGATTTTCCGCCGCCAGCTCAACAGACGCGCCTACGGCAGCGACCCCGATGTCTTCTTCCTGCGCGAGGAAAACTGCAAACTGACCGCACAGCAAAAGCAGACTCTGGCTCAGGTCAATGCACTGTTCAGCGGCATCCTGCTCACCTCCGATATGCCCAGCCGCTATACCGATGAGATGCGCCGCCAATACAACGCCCTGCGGGAATTGACCGAACACGCCGAAAATTGCACCGTGGATGCAGACAACGGTCTGACCGTACACTACACCCTGCACGGCAAGCAGCAGGTAATCAAAGTCTTCTGACCGTACAGCTTTCTGCAAAATGCCACAAAATTTTTGCTGTGACCGCTGATAGAATTGCAATCGCAGGGCAGGGGATGGTATAATGTGTAAATAGGGCGGTATGCCCTTCCGCTTCGGCGGTACATGTTATATTGTAATAATTTTATCTGAGGAGTTGTGGAATGAAGAAAAACGATCTTTCCCCCGAAGCCTTTCGCTTTGAAGGCAAGATGTCCCTGAAGCAGGCACTGCCGCTGGGCATGCAGCATGTGTTGGCGATGTTTGTCGGCAACCTTACGCCGCTGCTTATCATCACGGGCGCCTGCGGCCTGGCCGGCGGCGAATTTGCCGACCTGCGCGTCACACTGCTGCAGAATGCCATGCTTGTGGCGGGCATCGTCACACTGGTTCAGCTGTATTCCATCGGCCCCATCGGCGGCAAGGTGCCTATCATCATGGGCACCTCCTCCGGCTTCATCGGGGTATTCAGTTCGGTCGCAGCCTCGATGGGCGGCGGCGTACTGGCCTACGGCGCAATCATGGGCGCGTCCCTGATCGGCGGCCTGTTCGAGACAGTGCTCGGCTTTTTTCTGAAGCCGCTGCGCAAGCTGCTGCCCTCTGTCGTTACCGGCACGGTGGTGCTTTCCATCGGTTTGAGCCTGATCTCGGTCGGCGTAAACTCCTTCGGCGGCGGCAACACCGCGCAGGATTTCGGCTCGGTCGAAAACCTGCTGCTCGCCATCTTTGTGCTGGTCGTCATCCTGATCTGCAAGCACTCCGGCAGCACCTTTTTGAATTCCTCCTCGATTTTGGTGGGCATCATCTGCGGCTACATTGCAGCGTTTCTCATGGGCCTTGTTCTGCCCACCACGGTGCTGAACGCCGAGGGCGTTGCCTATACCAAGGCATGGGTGCTGAACTGGAACAAGGTGGCCGAGGCAAAATGGTTTGCATTGCCCCAGCTGATGCCGGTCAAGCCGGTGTTTGATATGCGTGCAATCGCACCGGTCATGATTATGTTTATCGTCACGGCGGTCGAAACCGTGGGCGATATTTCCGGCGTTATCATGGGCGGCATGGACCGCGAGGCCACGGACACCGAGCTGTCCGGCGGCGTCATCTGCGATGGTATCGGCTCCAGCTTTGCCGCGCTGTTCGGCGTGCTGCCCAACACCTCCTTCAGCCAGAATGTCGGCCTTGTCAGCATGACCAAGGTCGTCAACCGCTTTGCACTGGCCACCGGCGGAATCTTCCTGATCCTCTGCGGTCTGGTGCCCAAGCTGGGCGCGCTCGTCTCGATCATGCCGCAGTCGGTGCTGGGCGGCGCAGCGGTCATGATGTTCTCCTCGATCGTAGTGAGCGGTATTCAGCTCATCACCCGCGAGCCGCTGACCCCGCGCAGCCTGAGCATCGTCTCGGTAGCGCTCGGTCTCGGCTATGGCATCGGTGCCAACAACGGCATCCTTGCCCACGCACCGCAGATGCTCTCTCTGGTATTCGGCGGCTCCGGCATCGTGCCCGCCGCACTCGTTGCCATCCTCTTGAATCTGGCCATTCCCAAGGATGAAAACGGCTAAAGGAAGCTTTTCTCAATAGCGGGCAGTGTAAAGCGCACTGCCCGCTATTGTATTTTGTAGAAATTCAAACGCACAAAAGCACCTGTAGCACCCTATTGACATTTGGGTGCCAGACTACTATTATATGACTGAAATATCGTAGAATTGTTGCTGGTGCGCCGTTTTGGCTGCGTGCAGCTTTTTTACGATCCATCGGTTAGGTTCTTCTAACTCGCATGTGCAAGCTGCCATGCTGCCGACGTGCAGCTTTTCAAATAAGCAGCAGTTAGTTGATGTAAACCAAGGAGTTGAGCATTACGAAAAAGAATTTTTGGGACAGAAATGCAGCAGGCTATGACCGCTTTATGCGCAAGAACGCAATAGCCTATGATCAATTATATGCATTGCTTCGCCCTGCTGTGTGGCACAAAACCGTTTTGGAGGTAGCCACCGGTACAGGGCAGGTGGCAAAGCATCTCCTGCGTTCTGCTGATCACATTGAGGCTACCGACTCCTCCGCAGCGATGATTGCGCAGGCAAAGCGGGGTAATTTTTCCTCCAAGCTGTATTTTTCCGTGCAGGATATGTTCCATCTGCCTTATGCTGACCAGTCCTTTGATGTTGTCATTGTCTCCAATGCGCTACACATTGTACCGCATCCTGAGAGAGCCCTCACCGAGCTTCGCCGTGTGCTTAAAAACGATGGCATGCTGATTGCGCCGACCTTTACCCATGCAGAGAATTCCCCTTGGGGAAGGCTTCAGGCCCTTGCGCTGAAAATTGCAGGCTTTCCGCTGCACAGCAGGTGGACGAGTGTTGCGTATCTGGCATTTTTGCAGCAAAACGGCTGGACCGTTTGCAAAAGTGTTGTGTTGCAGAATTCCATTCCACTTACCTACGCAGAGTGTAAAAAATCGAGGAGAATACAGCATGGAACTGACAACAAAGCAAAAGGCCGCGTTTGGTATCGGCGCGGTGGGCAAGGATATGGTCTACGCCCTGTCGGCATCCTACGTTATGTACTATTATCAGGATGTGCTGGGGCTTTCGGCCACGTTCGTCGGCCTGATTCTGATGATCGCCCGTGTGTTCGACGCCTTCAACGACCCGTTCATGGGTGTGTTGGTCGCCAAGACCCGCACGCGGTGGGGGCGGTTCCGGCCGTGGATCTTTTCGGGTACCGTGCTCAACGCCGCGGTTCTCTACGCGCTGTTTGCCGCGCCCGCGCTGGCCGAAGCCGGGATGATGGTCTATTTCAGCGTCATTTATATTCTGTGGGGCGTTACCTACACGATGATGGACATTCCTTATTGGTCAATGATCCCAGCCGTGACCCGAACCCCCGCAGACCGTGAGAATCTTTCAGTCGTCGGCCGCACCTGCGCGGGTGTCGGTTCGGCGCTGATTGCGATGTTCACGATGTTGCTCGTCGGCGCTTTGGGCGGTGACAGTGAGCGCGCTGGCTTCCGCTGGGTGGCGCTGATTGTGGCCGTAATCTTCGTTGTAACGGAAATTCTCTGCTGCGCTAGTGTCAAAGAGACGAGCGGCGGCGAGATGAAAACCGCCACCGTCGGTGAGATGTTCAAGGCGCTGTTTGCAAACGATCAGGCGCTCGTCGTCGTGGGCAGCATCGTCCTCATTAACTCAGCGCTGTACCTCACGTCCAACTTCATCATCTACTTCTTTAAATATGACTTTGGTGGAACGGGCTGGAAAGCCAGCTACACGCTGTTTTCCACCATCGGCGGCGCGGCGCAGATTCTGGGCATGATGATCCTTTACCCGCTCGTGCGCAAAAAATTAAGCAATACCGGCGTGTTTACGTTAAGTCTGGCGCTGGCGCTGGGCGGCTACGGTGTGCTGCTTGTGCTCTGCCTGACCGGTTTCTCGGGGAATCTGGTGTTGCTGTGCGTGCCGGGCGTTGTGGTGTTCGCGTGTAACGGTATGCTCAGTGTGCTGACGACGCTGTTCCTCTCGAACAGTGTAGACTACGGCCAGCTCAAGACCGGCCGGCGCGAGGAGAGCGTGATTTTCTCGATGCAGACGTTCGTCGTAAAGGCGGCGTCCGGCGTGGCGGTGTTCCTGACTGGCATCGGCCTGGACCTGATCGGCCTGGTCGGCAACACCGAGGAGACCGGTCCCGTGGCCGCGCAGAGCGCCTCGACTCTGCTGGGCCTGCGCCTGATGATGACCGTGCTGCCGATGGTCGTTCTGGTCGCGGCGCTGGTGCTGTTCCGCCACAAATTCACCCTGAGCGACGACCACGCGGCCGAGATCAGCGCACAGCTGCACGGCAAAAAAGAGGGTGTCTGATATGACGGAGCTGCATTGGCGCGCGGCCACGGATGCGGGAAGCTATGACGGTACAGCATTGATTTCGGTAGGGCAGGGGGCTGTGCATCTGCGCACTGACCTGCCTGCCGGAACGCTGGAAAATGCTGTGGCGACGCTGTCCTGGCCGATGGCCGAGAATGAAAAAATCTTCATGAACGGCTACCAGACCTGGACCGAGTGCCCGGAACTGCCCAAGTGGGGCCGCCAGCGCGGCACCGACCACATTCCGAAATTTCTGCTGGACAAATACGCCTTTGACCGCTACGGCGACTACCATTTTGTGCGCTACAGCAAACGAAAAGGCATGAGCCACGGGTTCTCCTACTGCTATTTCCGCAGTGGGGAACACTACCGCCTTGTGGCAAGCCTCAACGAAACGCCCGGCTACACGATTTTTTACTACGACGCCAAGGCGGCTGTCTTGCGCATCGAGCGGGACTGCGCCGGGGTGTGCCACGGCGGCAGCGTGTTTGCGGCGTTCGATTTGTTCTTTGCTGAGGGTAGCGAGGACGAGGTCTTTGACGCATGGTTCGCGGCGCTCGGCTGCCGCCCGCGTACTACAAAAAAGCTGGCCGGGTATTCCAGCTGGTATAACCGCTACCAAAACATTGACGAAGCGTCAATTTTGGAGGACCTGCAGGGGTGCAGGGCACTGTTCAAACCCGGAGACCTCTTTCAAATCGACGATGGCTGGGAAGCAAAGGTCGGCGATTGGCTCGAAACCGACCCCGCTAAATTCCCCCATGGGCTGCGCCCGCTGGCCGACGCTGCGCACGACAGCGGCTTTCTGACCGGACTGTGGTTGGCCCCCTTCGTCTGCGAAAAAGAGTCTGCCGTTTACCGCGATCATCCCGACTGGCTGCTGCAAGTGAACGGCCAACCCTGGTGCTGCGGCAGCAACTGGAGCAGCTTTTATGCACTGGACATCGACAACCCGGAAGTGCTGGACTACCTGCAAACTGTGTTTGACCGGGTGTTGAACGACTGGGGTTTTGATTTGGTAAAGCTCGACTTTTTGTACGGTGCAGCGACGTTTGGCAGCGCAAGCGAATCCCGCGCCGCACGGATGCAGCGGGCTATAGCGCTGCTGCGCACCTGGTGCGGCGACAAGCTGATTTTAGGCTGCGGCGTGCCGGTCATGCCCGCGTTCGGCGTGGTAGATTACTGCCGCATCGGCTGTGACGTGAGCCTGGACTGGGACGACGTGTGGTATATGCGGCTGTTCCACCGCGAGAGGGTGTCCACAAAGCAGAGCATCGGCAACACGGTTTTCCGCCGCCAGCTCAATGGCCGCGCCTACGGCAGCGATCCGGATGTATTCTTTTTACGGGAGGAAAACTGCAAGTTGACCCCGCAGCAAAAGGACCAGCTTGCCACGGTCAACGCGTTGTTCAGCGGCATTTTGCTGACGTCCGACATGCCCAGCCGTTACACCCTCGAAATGCGCGAACAATACGCGGCCTTGCGCGACCTATCCGCCCACGCTGAAAATATCTGCGTCGATGCTGACCACGACATCTGTATACGATACACCCTGCATGGGCAAGAAAAGACACTTGTACTGGAAAAGAAGAAATTGTAAATCTGCGGAAAATGTGAAAATTGCAAGGTTTACTATACTCAAATTTAACAATTTAAATCGATGAAGCGTAGATAACGGCGCACTATGCCCGTACAGAGAGCCTGTGATGCTGAGAGTCAGGCCGGAAACGGAGCGCCAAATGGACCGCCGAGGGTGCAGTCAAATGTGGGCGACCGCAAAGTATTCTGCAACGTGGGGGCATACGTCAGTTGCCGGGGATGTGTTGGCATCCCGCTAAGCGCATGGGCGGCAAGGCCCATGAACCAGGGTGGCACCGCGAAGAATTTTCGTCCCTGGCAGAAAGAGAAATCTTTCTACCAGGGACATTTTGTTTTTGCAAGGGGGAAGGGAAGATGAAATTTTCACCGCCGGTCGAAGAAGTCAAGGCACTCACGGCCCGGGGCGAGTACAAGGTCGCGCCCATCAGCTGCGAGATATTGTCGGACATCTGCACGCCCATCGAGTCAATGCAGATACTCAAAAACGTTTCGACACACTGCTACCTGCTGGAATCCCCAGGCCAACGAAAAGTGGGGCCGCTACACGTTTTTGGGCTATGACCCCAAGATGGAGATAACGTGCGTGAACGGAACCTTGCGCGCCGGGGACGTGACCCTGCATACCGACGACCCATCGGCGGTGCTGCGGGACATTCTGGCCCGGTACAAAAGCCAGCGCCTGCCCGGCCTGCCAACGTTTACCGGCGGCCTTGTCGGCTACTTCTCCTATGATTACCTCGGTTACCGCGAACCGAAGGCCCGCACTGACGCTCAGGATACCGAGAACTTTAAAGATGTAGATTTGATGCTGTTTGACAAGGTCATCGCCTTTGACAATCTGCGACAGAAAATCATCCTGATTGCAAATATGCCGCTGGACGCCGTACAGACAAACTACAACAAAGCCACGCGGGAATTGCAGCAGATGGCCGACCTGCTGCGCCACGGCACCAAAAAGCAGGAACCGCCCGGCAAACTGCTGGGTGAGTTTACACCGCTCTTCGACCGCGCTGCCTACTGCGCAATGGTCGAGCGAGCACGGCATCATATTTACGAGGGCAACATCTTCCAGATCGTGCTCTCTGACCGGCTGTCCGCGCCGTTTGATCTATACCAGGGAGACAGCAAATATAGACGAGGAAAGCTGAGCGCCAAAAACTTCGGTATGGAGGATAACAAAAAATTGTACCGTTGTACGTTGCATTTTGCCTGTGATAATAGAACCCCTTGGCAAAACTTGTATGCGGGTGCGTTGGCTGAGTGGCTGCCTGCGACATTTTTCTTGTCATTTCAAAAAATGGTAGTAAAATAAAGGTATGCTGTCTGAAGAGCACCCCGTATTCTCTGTGATGCGAAGATGCGGTTTTTGACACACAGACAGCGTGACAGAAATTGAGGAGGGGCTACGCCATGGAAATCGGCCAAAAAGTCAAAATCATCTCAGACAGTACCTGCGATCTTTCACAGGAGCTGACGGCGAAGTACGATATCGATATTCTGCCGCTGCATATCCTGCTGGGCGAAAACGAGTTCCGGGACGGCAAAGATACCACACCCGATCGCATTTTTGCGTGGGCGGATGCAAACAAGGCAACGCCGAAAACCTCTGCGCCGTCTCTGGAGGATGCCAAAGTGCTGCTGCAGCCGTATGTTGAGGCCGGCCGTGAGGTGATCTGCTTTTCGATCTCCGGCAGCATGTCCACCTCCGGCAATGTCATGCGCCTTGCCGCCGAGGATCTGGATGCCGCCGCGCAGGTCACGATCATCGACTCCGAGAATCTCTCTACCGGGATCGGACTTCTTGTGTTGGAAGCTGCCATCCTGGCAGAGCAGGGGCATACGGCGGCAGAGATCACCGCTGCCGTCAGGAAACTCATCCCGAAGGTGCGGGCAAGCTTTGTCGTTGATACATTGGTATACCTGTGGCGAGGCGGGCGATGCAATGCCGTTGCCGCTTTGGCAGGCAGTGCGCTGCGGCTGCACCCCAAGATCGTGGTGGAAAACGGTGCCATGCGGGCAACAAAGAAGTACCGCGGGAAAATCGACAATGTGATTATGGCCTATGTGAAGGACATGGAAGCTGACCTGAAGGCAGCCCGACCGGAGAGGGTCTTTATTACCCACTCCGGCTGCAGCCGTGAGGTAGTGGGGGAAGTACGCTCTTATCTGAAAGAGCTTAATGTATTCTGTGAGATCCTTGAAACAAGAGCCGGCGGCGTGATTTCCAGCCACTGCGGCCCGGGCACGCTCGGGGTGCTGTTCATAGCAAAGTGATGTAGCGCGCGTGCTGTTGCCGAATTCCGAATCTTAACAACGCCGGCACAGTAAGCAACGCAGATGATCAATCGTATAAATACACCAAATTTGAATAAGGCGTAAAGGACCAGAAGAATGGCCGATTCTCTGATGACCTGCACCCCCTACGGTATCAATACCCATCGCCTGATCGTGCAAGCCAGACGAGTAGCTTATAACGGCGAGGATGACGCGCCAGCCAAGACTGTACAAGCGATCATTCATTATACAGTGCGGTCTTTCAAACGCACTTACACACTGTACATCGGTGCCGCTGTAATACTCTTTCTGGTGGTGGTTCTTTTCCGCCGCGGACAGAGAAAACGCAAGACCCATAAGAAGTAAAACAGAAAGAAACGGTCAACTGCCGCACCTTGCTCGCCGTATCGGCACTTAGAATTATGCGGTATTGCCTTAGCATTATGCGGCATTGCCCCAAAAAAATGAGGTACCCCCTTTTAGCCAAACTGCTTAAAGGAGGTACCTCATTTTTTGGGCAAAAGCGCCGTACAATTAGATGTTCCGGATGCGGTGTCCGGCCGGATGGCTGAGGCGGAGACTGAGGTTATCGATAATGCCGGGGCGGTTGCGGAGAATAACGCATAAATAAATACGCGAATCGGAAAAAGCAAAGCAGCTTCCGCTTTGCTTTTTCTATTAATGCTGAATATCAATCGGTCAGAAGATCCATAGCCCTTTGGGCAATCGAAATACGCTGCTTCTCGCCGCCGGAAAGGCTTGCGCCGCCTTCGCCGATGACCGTGTTGTAGCCGTCGGGCAGGGCCGTGATAAAGTCGTCGCAGCGGGTTTTCTTCGCGGCAGCCACGATCTGCTTAGGGGCACGTCGTAGCCGCCAATCATCACGCTGGGCGCGGCCATGTGGGCGGCCCTGGGGGAGAAATCCCTCCGGCCGCTTACGCCGTCTACTTCCCTTTAACAAGGGAGGCTTTAATGGTGCCCCCCGCAATGCCCTTTGGCAGCCTCTGGGTTGTGTACCAGCTTCCCGGCCAACAGGGCCAGCACGGCCTGGTCGGCGCTGCCGGTCGTCCCGGCAAACAAGCGGATGCCTGCCCCGGCCAGGGCACTGACCGCGCCGCCGCCGATGCCGCCGCAGATGACCGTGTTTACGCCCTGGCGCTGCAAATAGCTGACCATGGCGCTGTGGCCGCTGGCTGTGGCATCCACAACGGCGGTGTCTAAAATCATGCCGCTTTCGACGGTGTACAGTTTAAATTGTGCGGCGTGGCCAAAATGCTGGTAGACCTGGCCGTCAGCATAGGTGACTGCGATTTTCATGGTGATTCTCCTTTGTCAACAAAAAAGCCGCATCTTCCGACGCAGCCCCAACACTTCTATTATACCACGCGCACCGCTGCCGCGCAAGGGCCGAACCTGCACAAATCTGACGCCGCAACGTTGTGAACTCTGCGAATGGACGCACAGCCGGGGGTGTGATATAGTATAGTCACAGAAAGAAAACAGCCGGAGATAAGGAACTAAAAGTTCCAAGTGCCGGTCGGATTTCGGAAGGAAGGAGGCTCAAGTCCAATGGCAAACTTTAAAGATCCTATTCATCACCGGCGGGCCTGGGTCGCCTATAAGTGCTGAACGAACCGCATCCGAAGCCGCAAGTCATAACTTGTAAAAGATTGAAAAAATATGATGCACGGTAGGTTGGCACTTTGTTAGAGAGACCCAGGGGCCGTCACAAAAAGACCCTTGACACATATATATCAGGAGAGGGGCGGTACAGATATGACCGCAGAAACACCACCCGACTAAGCAAGTGGAACTTTACCTGATACCATAGGAGATATTCCAATGTACTGAGTTAAAAGACCGCAACCAACGATAAAGGGTATGAGGCTTATGACTCCAATCATTTAACATCCCCGGGGCGAACGAGAGAAGTTCGCCCCGGTTTTTTGTTTGCGGAAAATATGCTATAATACCCCCAAAGGGGGCTATACCATGCTGCATATCTACTACGGCGACGGCAAGGGCAAGACCACCGCCGCCATGGGGCTGGCGCTGCGGGCGCTGGGCCATGAAAAACACGTGACGATTCTGCAATTTTTAAAGGACGGTTCCAGCGGCGAAATCGCACTGCTGCGCCGCTGCGGGGCCGACGTCCACGCCTGCCCGAACGCGAAATTCACCTGGCTGATGACAGCCGACGAGAAGGCCGAAGCAAAGGAGCACAACAACGCTGCCCTGCGCACCGCGCTGGCCGCGCCGTTTGATCTGCTGGTCCTCGACGAAGCCTGCGCGGCCTGCCGTACCGGCCTGGTGGACGAGAGCCTGTTACAGCAGGCCGCCGCGCTGGCCGGGCAGGGGAGAGAGGTGGTTTTCACCGGTCGCAATCCCGCTGCCTGGATGCTGGAACAGGCTGACTACGCGACCGAGATGCGCGCCGAGAAACACCCATATAGTAAAGGCGTGGCAGCGAGAGAAGGGGTTGAATTTTAAAGACTCCCTTTGACAAGGACGGTTTTTTCTTTCTTTTGTGTACTCTGCACAAAGAATGCTCCTTGCTTTTGTAGCTGCAAAACCGAATTTCGCAGAAAAACGACCGAATTTCGCAAAGTGTTGCAGTAGTGTTACTACATCGTGTACAATGGCGTTGTACCGTTAAAAATAAAAACAAGGAGAGAATCATGGACGAAATCAAAGCCCAAAAGAAAGCGCTGAAAAAGGCATACAAAAAGGCCAAGCGTAAGACCGTCCTGGGGTGGAAGATCCTGACGATCCTCTGCGCCATCCTCATGGTCGTTTTCATTCCCCTGTGTACCATCCTGAATACCTTCGACAACACAGTTGCGGCGTTTGTCGGCGGCACGTTCTGGAAACTGGAAAACGAGGATCCCAACGCACAGTACTTTACCACCGACTTTTCCTCGCCGGAAGAGATGGTCGACTACGGTTTGACCGTCGCCCAGCAGGTCGAGGCTGAGGGTGCGGCCCTGCTGATGAACAACGGCGCGCTGCCCCTGGCCAAGGACGCGAAGGTCAGCACCTTCTCCTCCTCCAGCGTCAACCTCGTCTACGGCGGCACCGGCTCCGGCAATATCGATGCCTCGACCGCCGACACCCTGCGCACCGCGCTGGAAAAGGTCGGCGTCACCGTCAACCCTACGCTGTGGGATTTCTACGCCACCGGCGCAGGCAAGGATTACACCCGCGCCAATGGCGGTACGGTATCCACCGCCAGCGCCACCACGGCGGAAGTGCCCTGGGACGTCTACACCGATGATGTAAAGTCCAGCGTCGCTCAGTACGGCGACGCAGCCATCGTCACTCTCTCCCGCGTCGGCGGCGAGGGTGCGGACCTGAGCTACGGCGAGGTCAACTACCTGGCACTGGACGACAACGAGAAATCTATGCTGGAAAACCTCGCCTCCATGAAGAAAAACGGCGAGATCAAGAGCATCATCGTCCTCATCAACTCCGCTAACGCCTTGCAGGTCGACTTCCTGAAGAACAACGACTACGACGTGGATGCCGCGCTCTGGATCGGCGACGTGGGCATCTCCGGCATCAACGCCGTTGCCCAGATTCTGGTCGGCGACGTCAACCCCTCCGGCAGTCTGGTCGATACCTACTGCTATGACAATTACAGCGCCCCCGCTATGTGGAATTTCACCCCCAGCGTCTACGACGGCTATGTCGAGGGCGGCGATGTGCCTGCCAAGGGCAGCACCTACATGATCTACCAGGAGGGTATCTATGTAGGCTACAAGTACTACGAGACGCGCTATGAGGATTACGTCATGGGCGCGGGCAACGCGGGCGACTACGCCTACGGCGACATTGTGGCTTACCCCTTCGGCTATGGTCTGAGCTACACCAATTTCAAGTTCAGCGATATGACCGTCAACTACAACGACGCGTTGGACGTTTATACCGTCGCTGTCAAGGTCACGAACACCGGCGCAGTCGCGGGCAAGCGCACCGTGCAGCTCTACGTGCAGAGCCCCTACACCGACTACGACAAGCAGAACGGCGTCGAGAAGGCCGCCGTCGCCCTGGTCGGATTCGGCAAGACGGGAGAGCTGGCCCCCGGCACCTCCGAGATCGTTACCATGAATGTCAACAAGCGCGATATCGCCAGCTATGACACCTACGGCGCGGGCACCTACATTCTGGATGCCGGCGACTACTATTTCACCGCCGCCAACGACGCCCACGAGGCCGTGAACAACATCCTGGCTGCCAAAGGCTACACGGTGGCTTCCACCAACGGCAAGATGACCGCCGACGGCGACGCCGACCTGACCTATGCGTGGACTGAGGACAAGCTCGACACCACGACCTACTCTGTCAGTGAGAACGGCACCGCCATCACCAACCAGCTGTCCTGCGCCGACCCGAATCTGTACGACGGCGAGGACAACACCGTGACCTGGCTGAGCCGCAGCGACTGGAACGGTACCCTGCCCACCGAGACCGTCAAGCTGGCCCTGACCGAGCAGCTGAAGAAAGACCTGCAGGATATCCGCTACGACCCCGCCGACTACGAGGCCGTGAACCTGCCTGCCATGGGCAAGAACAACGGCGTCACCCTGTATGACATGATCGGCCTCGACTACGACGACCCGAAGTGGGACGACCTGCTGGACAACCTGACTTTCGACGAGATGAACACCCTCATTGGCGATGCGTTCCACTGGACGATGCCGGTCAAGAGCATCGAGGCCCCCGGCACCCGCGATGAGAACGGCCCCCAGGGCCTGACCGCCAGCCTGCTGGGCAGCGGTGCTACCCAGCTGACTGCCACGGCCTTTACGTCTGAGGACGTCATGGCTGCGACCTTCAACACCGACCTGATGACTGCGGTCGGCACGATCATCGGCAACAACTGCCTGAGCGCCAACATTGCCTGCCTGTACGGCCCGGGCAACAACATCCACCGCACCCCTTACGGCGGCCGCAACTTTGAGTATTACTCCGAGGACGGCTTCCTCTCCGGTATGATGAGCGCCTACGAGGTTGCCGCCATCCAGGAAAAGGGCGTTCACGTCGTCATGAAGCACTTTGCGCTGAACGACTGCGAGCAGGATCGCATCGGTCTGGGCGTCTGGATCAACGAGCAGGCTGCCCGCGAAGTCTACCTGAAAGCCTTCCAGGCTCCCATCGAGGTGGGCAACGGCAACGGCGTTATGATTGCTTACACCCGCTGGGGCGCGGTCTGGTCCGGCGGCAACGCGGGCTTGGTCAACGGCATCCTGCGCGGCGAGTGGGGCTGCGATGGTATGGTCATTACCGACAACGTGCTGAACGTCTACGTCAACGGCCCGGACGGCGTGCTGGCGGGCGTGTCCATCTACGACGCTATGATGCCCTATGTCACCGACAAACTGCCTGAGTACAAGAACGACGGTGTCATCGTCAGCGCCATGCGTGAGGCCTGCCATCACAACCTGTACGCCATCGCCAACAGCTGCGGTATGAACGGTGTCGGCGCAAACACGACGATCAAGCTGACCCGCCCGACGGTTATTACGATGGTCATTATCATCACCTGCGCGGCAGCGTTCTTCTGCCTGCTGGGCATCGTGCTGTGGATCTTCGGCGTAAGAAAACTGCGCAAGACCGAAGAATACAAGGCATACAAGAGCTTTTTGAAAGACCAGAAGGCCGCGAAAAAAGCGTAATCCGCGCTGAATAGCGCAGAAAAACACTACCCGAGGGGATTGAACCCTTCAGGTGGTGTTTTTTGGTGGGGCGGCTCGGGGAAAAATCCCCCCAGCCCGCTTAACGCGGGCAGCCCCTTTTGACAAGGAAACCTTTTTAAAGCCTCCCTTGTCAAAGGGAGGTGGACGCCGTGGACGGCCGGAGGGATTCTTCTGGGGGCCGACCCTTACACCTTCGACTGCTTCGCCAGCTTCCGGTTCCACCACACGTAGAAACCGACACAGAGCAGCACGCCTACCCCTGTCGAGACAGGGGCGGCAATGCCGATGTTCGTCAAGTTCGCGTTGGGCTGGATGCTCATGTAATAGGCCAGCGGCAGGCGCACCAGCAGCGTTTGGATGATGCCCTGCGCCATCGTGAATACGGTCTGATTGTTGCCGTTAAAGTAACCCAGCATCGTGAAAAGAATCGCTGTTCCGATGGTTTCCGGTGCAAACCCCTTCAAATAGGCAAAGGCGTTTGCCACGACCGCCGCGTTCTTGGTGAACAGCCCGGCCAGCACATCACCCTTCCAGAACACCAGCGCAAACACCGCGCAGCCGATGACCAGCCCGATGCCAAGGCCGGTGTACATCGACTGCTTGGCCCGCCTCTGGTTGCCCGCGCCGACGTTCTGTGCCACGAAGGACGCCATCGACTGCATGAGCGCACTGGGGATGAGCATGGAAAAATTGACGATTTTGCACGCAACACCGTACCCGGACGATGCCTCCAGTCCCAGTCGATTGACGAAGGCACAGAGTGCCAAAAAGGAGAACTGGGTCAAAAATTCCTGCAAAGCCAGCGGCAACCCGATGGACAAAAACTTGCGGCACTGGGGATTCAGCCGCACGTCGGCTCGGCGCACCGTGAAAGACAGGTCCTTCCGCCGCAGCATGACCAGCGCACAGACGACACTGATGGCCTGGGCCAGCACGGTAGCCAGTGCCGCACCCGCCGCGTCCAGGCCGAACCCGGCCACGAGTACAAGATCACCCACGATGTTGACGATGCAGGCGACGAGAACGAAAATCAGCGGCGAACGGCTGTCGCCCAGGCCGCGGAACGCAGCGGACAATAAATTGTACGCCACAATAAAGAAAATGCCGCACCCGCAGATGCGCACGTAGTTCACGGTCTGGCCCAGCGCGGCCTCGGGGGCCTGCATCAGTACGGCGATGGGCTGTGCAAACACGACCATGACGACGAACAGCACGGCGGCCAGAATCGAGAAAACGAACGCGGCACCGCCCAAAACAGCGCCGATTTGTTCGGGGTGCTTCTCGCCAAGGTAGCGCCCGATGAGCACGGTCACGCCCATGGCAAGCTGCGTGACGACGAAAGTGACGAGGTTGAGGACCTGGCTGCCGGTGGATACGCCGGACAGGCCCGCCGTGGTGCCAAAATGCCCGACGACGAGCAGATCGACCGCGCCGTAGGCGGCCTGCAGGACCAGCGCACCCAGAATGGGCAGCATGAACAGGGTCAGCTTGTGCAGGATGTTCCCCTGGGTAAAATCAGATTTATTGCTTACCAACGTTATTTCTCCTTTCGGCTAAGACCTGATACAGCGTCTCGATAGTGCGAATCATGCAGGCGGCATCCTCCTCCGGGATGTCCTGCAAGGCAGGTAAAAGCTCGGAAAAGTACTGTGTATCGTACTTATCACACAGCTGGCGGCCCGCTTCGGTGGCGGTGATGTAGGTGACGCGGCCGTCGTCGGGGCTGGCCGATTTGGTCAGGTAGCCTTTAGCCTCCATCTCCTTGACGGTACGGGTCACGCCGGGCCGTGGCAGGCCCAGCGCGTCGCTGATGTCGGACACGCGCACAGGCCCGCTCGCCGCTTCCAGCGTGTGGACAGTGTCCAGAACATGAATATACGACGGCAGAACGTCTTTTGGCAGCGGCGGCATCATGTCGCACGCCCGCTTGCCCAAACGGCACGCGTCGATCATTTGCTTGATGAGCTTGACGGTCATAGGGGGGCTCCTTCTGTGTAGATTGATGATTACCAAAGGTAATTACCAAAGATAATTATAGACGGCGTTTTCGATTTGTCAAGAGGCAGTTGACATTTTGTCGTGGGTAGGCATACTTGAGCTAGATAACGCTAACTGTGTAGAGCGTTGCAGGCGATGGCATGATGAAGATGCCCATCGTCAAAATGGAGCTTGGGGCCGTATAAAATCAACTGCATTTCCCCTCGAGAAAATCCCAATAAGCATTGACAAAATAAGGCGCAATTTGTATTATAATAGGTAAAGAGAATTTCCAGAAAGGGCGGGAAAATGACATGGCTTTTTTTGATGATCTGAGCAAGAAAATCACCGATGCCAGCACGAAAACGATCCAGAAGGGCAAGGACTTGACGGACGTCGCGCGGCTCAACTCGCAGATTTCGGCGGAGGAAAACCGCATCAATACGCTGTACGGCATGATCGGCAAGCAGTACATGGAGCTGCACCGCAAGGACGCCGAGGATGCCTTTGCGGGGCTGGTCGCCTCTGTGGCCGAGGCTGAACAAAATATCGCAGCCTGCCGTGCAAAAATCACGGAACTGCGCGCCGTGCCCCACTGCCCGAACTGCGGTGCCGAGCTGGTCAAGGGCGCTGCGTTCTGCGGCATCTGCGGTACACCCATCCCCGTTGCCCCGGCCCCTGCGCCGGTGGCTGTGCCCGCCCCGCAGCAGCCTGTCCAGGCCGCCCCGGTGGCCCCGGCACCCGCTGTCCCGGTGGAGGCACCGACGACTCCGGTGCAGTCCGCACCTGCGGCTCCGGCTGTCAAATTCTGCCCCAACTGCGGCGTGAAAATGCCCGCCGATGCGCAGTTCTGCGCCGAGTGCGGCACCCGCTTCTAAGCTAGAGAAAAGAGGAAAATAACGATGCAAAAAGCAAAATTGGGCATTTCGGTGGGCCTGCTGGGCGCCGCCATCTACCTGACCGCCCTGTCCGGCAGCCTGCTGGGTCTGCTGGTGCTGGCCGGTTACGTGTTGCTGGTTGAGGATAACCAGTGGCTGCGCCTGTCCGCTGTCAAGGCGGTGGCCGTCTACCTGTTCTTTACCTTTGTCATTCAGGCCGTGGGCTATGTGCCGGACGTGCTGAGCATCATCAGCGACGCTGGCAATCTGTTCAACGCCTACATCAGCGTGCCTGTGCTGAACGATATCGTGACCCTGGTCAAAGATCTGATTTACCTGGCCGAGAAGATCTTCCTGATGGTTTTGGGCGTGAAAGCGCTGAACCAGGGCACCGTGGCAGTTCCCTTCGTGGACAAGCTGGTCGTCAAGTACCTGTAAGCCGCCTTTACTTACGCCATTCATTATATCCATATCCATCCATCATCCGGGCCGTTTCAAATTCCTGGGCAGCCCGGGAAAGCGTCCGTTGACCTGCATCCAGCTGGGAAGATCGCCTGCCACGCAGGACAACGATCTTGCCGAGGGGCAGGGCAGCGGGCGTTTTTTGTTTTGAGAATCCGTAGGGGCGCACCTGTGTGTGCGCCCGGTTCCCGGGGCGTCGGGGACGCCGACCCCTACATATGTGCGCCCGGAAAATTGTATTGATAAAAGGGGAGACCGTTATGTTCTGTGGAAATTGTGGCAAGCCGATTGCCTATGCCAATGCGAAATTCTGCCCGGCCTGCGGTGCGCCGGTGCGCGTCCAGCCCGACGCGGCCAATGAGCCGCCCAAGGTACCCGTGCCCCCGCGCCCGGAAGAGCCGGAAACGCCCGCCGTGTCGGTAGTTGAACCGACCCCGGCAACCGTGGGACAGGATGCCCCTATCCCGCCGCAGTCTGCTGCAGCCACTCCGGAAAAACCGCAGGCTGCCACCGTGTCTGAACTAGAATACCCGGACGACGACGCGACCCGCATTTTGACCCCAGCCCCGGAACCCGGCGAGGACGAGGGTGCCACCCGCATCTTCGGCTTCGATGAACCCGCCGCACCCATCGCCGAACAGCCCGCTGCTGCGCCCCAGCCCGAAACGCCCCCGGCCCCCGAAGCCACCGCCCCACTGTTCGCATCGGCCGCGCCGTCTGACCCCAACCCTGTGAACGTAGGGCCAAATAGTAACTCTGCCCCCATCCCGCCGCAGTCTGCCGCAGCCACCCCGGAACCCCCGCAGGCCGCCCCCGCACCAAACCCCGCGCCTGCCCAATCTCCCTTCCCGCAGTCTGTCCAGCCCACGCAGCCCATCACTCCCAACCCCACCTGGCAGACTCCGCCGGAACCCGAGGTTTTTTCCGGCGCCAAAAAAGAGAAAAAGCCCGGCAACGGTCCGCTCATCTTCGTCATCGTGCTGGCTGTGCTCATCCTGGCGGGCGGCGGGCTCTACTTTGCCAACGACTACTTCATGCTGGGCCTGGAAAAAATTCCCCAGAAACTCGGCTTAGTTGAGGAGATCGTCCCCGACGAGACCACCGGCGAGACCGCCTTGCCTGCCGCCGAGGCCCCGACAGGGGGGAGCACCGCCGACACCCCCGCCGCCGAACCCACCGCACAGCCCGCCCAGACCCCGGCCCCCGCCGCCACGGCGGCCCCCACCACAGAGCCGCAGGCTGTCGCCGCGACCGCTGACAGCGTGGTGCTGCACGGCGTGCCCGACGGTGCGACCATCACCATCAACGGCCAGAACGCCGCCGCCACCGTGCAGAACGGCGACGCCGCCCTGAGCAAGACCGCACTGGGCGACGCGGCCCAGCTGCGCGTCATCGCGAACCAGGGCGGCAACTGGCGTGCCGCCGCGATCTGGTACACCGCCGACCAGGGCAGTGAAATCACCTTGTCCGACAGCGACTTTTTGTACAGCGGCAGCGAGGACGGCTACCTGGAACCAGACGACGCTTTCCTGGAAAACGTCGCGCTGAACTACTACAAAGCCTTCCTCAATGCCGTTAACGACCACGATTTGAGCGAGATGCGCTTCTCGACCGCGCGCAACACCGACGAGCAGAGCAGCCACGTGTTCAGCGACCTGAACGCCGGCAACACCTACGACACCTCCACCGCGTCCTGCACGCTGGACGGCAGCTCCATCACCTGGGGCACGTACAGCCTGACCGTCAACGCCAGCTATATGTGCGTGCGCGAGGATCGCGACACCGCTGTGCGGGAGATCAACAGCAACCACCGCACCATCTGCATGGTCTGGCAGGACGGTATGTGGCAGGTCGATGATATCGCTTTCTTGAGCGACGACGACTTTGCTGCCCACAAATACGCCGATTTGAACAAGTAAAAGGGGAAACCACATGGACTTTATGCTGGGCAGCGACTATGAAAATATCCGCCCGCTGGACGCCAAGGGCGGCATGGGCGACCTATTCCGCGCCCACAAAAAGGGCCTGGACGTCGAGGTCGTCATCAAGCGCATCAAGCGCAAATACATTGGCCGCCTGGATCAGCAGAACGAGGCCAATATTTTAAAGGGCCTCAAGCATCAATACCTGCCCCGCATCTACGACGTTATCCCGGGCGAGGATGGGTGCCTGTACACCATCATGGACTACATCCCTGGTGTGGATCTGCAGCAGTATGTCAAGCAGAATGGCCGCGTGCCGCAGCCGTTGGCCCATCGCTGGGCCTGCCAGCTCTGCGAGGTCGTGGCCTACCTGCACGCCCAGACGCCGCCGATTCTGCACTGCGATATCAAGCCGCACAACATCATGATCACCGGGCAGGGGGACATCTGCCTGATCGACTTCAACACCTCGCTCGTGTTCCAGGGCGACGACACCGTCGTCGGCGTGACCAAGGGCTACGCCGCGCCCGAGCAATACTTGGCCGCGCCCACCGGGGCAGTGGGGCAGCCCGCCGCCCCGACCGTATCCCCCACGGCGGCCACCGTTATGGCCGCCCCGACGGAGTATGCCGCGCCTGCGCCGCTGTCGTCGGCCCCCTCCGCCGCCCCCTCTAATCCATTGGTGCGCCGCAGCTCCCAGCCGTCCTTCTCGGCGGCGGTCACGGCCAGTGCCGGGGCCTATGGCCCGCTGAGCGTGCGCACCGACGTGTACGCCATCGGCGCAACGATGTACTACATGGTCACAGCCGCCACGCCAGAGCGTTCGCTCGACCCGGTCACCGACGTGACCGCCCACCGCCCGGCCATCAGCCGCACGATGGTCAGCATTATCCGCCGCGCCATGTCCAAGCAGCAGAAAAACCGCTTTGCCAGCGCCGACGAGATGCTGCGCGCCTTGCAGGATGTGGACAAACTTGACCGCCGCTACCGCCATTTTGTGGCGGCGCGGCGTGCCACGGTGGGAGTGCTGTGCGCTGCCTGGCTTGCCAGCGCCGGCCTGACGCTGTACGGCGCGAATCTGCTGCGGGGGGAGCGCATCAACAATTACTTGGAGCAGGTCGCCGAGGGCCGTGCCCAGGACGAGGATGGGCAGTACGCCGCCGCGGACGCGACCCTGCGCGCCGCCGTGGACACGATGCCCCGCCACGTAGAAGGGTACACCGCGCTGGCGACGGTGTTCTACCACCGAGGCGACTACCAGAGCGCCGTTGACCTGGCCGAGGGTGCGCTGACTTCCGAAATGCTGGATCCCGCCAAGGACACCGCTGCCGACGGCGAGTTCTACTGCATTCTGGCCAACTGTTACTACGAGCTGGGCCAGTACGCCGAGTCTGTGACCGCTTACCAGAAGGCCATCCGGCGCGACGATACGAACGCCCGGTACTACCGGGGGCTGGCAATGGCCCAGGCCAAGACCGGCGACGAGAGCGCGGCCATCGCCACGCTGAACACTGCCCAGGCCCTGACGCTGGGCGACGCCGACCGCGACGGCGTGCTGGCCGAGCTGTACGCCCTGCAAGGCGACACCGCCCAGGCGTGGACGATGTATCGCCAAGTTTTGGACGCCGAGACCGACAATAATGCCCTGAGCCGCGCGTATCTGGCAGCGGCGCAGCTTTACACCAGCGGCGGCGTGGTGCAGACTGACCACCTTGCCGAGGTCATCCCCCTGTTAGAGGAAGCCGCCCAGCGCCTACCCACCGGCTACACGCTGGCCCACCGCCAGCTGTTGGCGACCGCCTACGGCGAAGCCGCCGCAGCCTGGCCGGACACCGCCGCCGATTCCCTGCAAAAGGGCATTGCGGTCTTGCAGCAGATCGAGGCCAACGGCCAGGGCGGCCTGACCACGGGCCTGAGCCTGTACGCCATGCAGCACAAGGCCGGGGACGACACCGCCGCCGAGGCCACGCTGCTGAACTTGCAGCAGGCCTACCCCAGCGACTACCGCCCCGACATGGAGCTTGCGTTCCTGTACGCCGATATGCAGAGCAAAAAGGACGCTGCGGCGCGGGATTACACCGCCGTGGCCGCCTGCTACGACACGGCGAAGCAGAAATACCAGCAGGCCGCGGCGAACGGCGCGAATGATATGTCGATGACCGAACTGGAAAACCTGATGGCCCAGCTGCGCACCGCAGGCTGGCTGAACTAAGGAGGACCGCCATGCTGACAACCGGACAGATTGTGTTTGCGGTGGGGCTGGCGGGCCTGGCCGCCTCGCTGATTGCCACCATCGTGACCACAAAAACCTATCATAAGAACGAGAAAAAACTGAGGGAAGATATCTGGCGGGAATATAAATAAGGTGCGCCCCAAAACATCGCGGCCATGCAGGGGCCGGGCGCTTGGCGGCGCACAACGAGCGCCGCCAGTTTGCTTCGC
Source organism: Gemmiger sp. (assembly GCF_057431175.1). Lineage (NCBI taxonomy): Bacteria > Bacillati > Bacillota > Clostridia > Eubacteriales > Oscillospiraceae > Gemmiger > Gemmiger sp. Next base: position 27,948 of record NZ_DBMDDV010000036.1, read on the forward strand.
AACCCCGCAACGCCGCCCCCTACAATGCTCCCCACAAAAATCCACACATTCGAGGTCCTACCATGCTGACTCTCTTATCGGTATACAGTGAATCCGCCCGGCAGGACTTTTTGCTGCCTGCTGCTGAAAATGTCACCCTCTGCGCCCGCGCCGACCGCTTCGGCCTGGGGCGGGACATCGCCTTGACATTGTCTGCGGCGGGCGGCTGGCATTTTACCGGCCCCTGCACCGCCAGCCTGCGCCATGTGGGCATACCCTACGCGGGCCAGCCCGTGCAAGCAGGGGACAGCCTTGCCTACTGCCTTTCCGGGCGGGTGGCGCTCGTGCTACTGGTCCGACAGCAGACGTCGCCCTTTGCCGCCTATGACCGTTACCGCGTGCGCCCGGGCAGCATCTACATCGGCAGCGCGGCGGACTGCGGGCTGCAGTTCACCTTTTCCAGCGGCGGGCAGCAGTACATCACCCAGTACCATGCCGAGCTTCGTTTTGACGGTACATCGTTCGGTATTTACGACCGCAGCCGCAACGGCGTCTTTGTCAATGGCCGCCGTGTGCGCGGGTCGGCGGCGCTGGCCTTCGGCGATGAGGTCGATATCTGGGGCCTCGCGCTCGTGATTTTAAACGGCGGGCTGGCGGTGCGGCGCACCCCCGGCCTGACCGTGGCCCCTGGCGTGCTCACCCCCGGGGACCAGCCCGCAGTGCCGCTGGGCGCGGCTCTGCCCCAAACCGTCTGCCACCGTGCCCCCCGCAGCCTTGCGCCGCTGGTCGCCGCGCCCATCACGCCGGAGGCCGCCCCTGCCGGGGATGCGGGCTTTTTGTCTGCCATTTTGCCGGGCCGCCGCGCCGAGCAGCAGACCGCCCACACCGCCTGGCTGGCCCGGGTGGCCGCGCAGTTGCAAGACCGCTGCGACGCCAACACCCGCGTGATGCACGCGCA
>NZ_DBMDDV010000037.1:0-27656 GCF_057431175.1 Gemmiger sp.
GGTGTATATTGGGGTGGTGGGTGGTGATAGGCGCAAGGGGTTGTGATGGGAAGGTGGGGCGGGCGGCATGTATGCCGCCCCTACATGGGCGACCTGGCGGGAGTAAGGGTCAATAAAGGCAATGTGCGGCGGAGGGTCAAGTCCCCTCCCTACAATATGGAAGATTAAATTGCAGTAACGGCAAGGCGGAGGTCCGGGCATGCCCGGCCCCTACCGAGTGGCGGCTGGGCAGGTTGGCGAAGTGGGTTGGGACACAGCTGTATTTCACAGTGCATCCAGCAGTTGTTCGCGCATCCATTTTAGGATGCGGCGCTCGCGGCGGGAGATTTGGACTTGGGTGGTGCCCAGGACGCGGGCAGTCTCACTTTGGGTACGGCCAGCGAAAAAGCGCAGGCGGATGAGCTGGCGGTCGTTGGTGTCCAGCTTGTCCATCACCTCGGCCAGGCCGATGCGGTCGGAGAGTTCTTCCTCCGGCGAATCCACCGGCACGTCAAACTCTTTCAGTCCATCCTCGCCATCGGTCGGTGTCAGGCTTAAGGTAGGCAGGGCTGCACGGATGGCAAGGGCAATCTGCTCGGGTGTTGTGTCCAGTGTCTCTGCAAGTTCTGTGACACTCGGCTCCTGGCCGGTACGTTTCAGGCAGCGCTCGCGCTCGGCGTTGATCTTCAAGCTCAATTCTTTTAAAGAACGGCTCACCTTGACCGTGCCGCCATCGCGGAACAGTTTTTTGATTTCTCCCAAAATCACCGGCACGGCATAGGTGGAAAAGCAGACACCCCGCCCTGTATCAAAACCATCGCAGGCCTTGACCAGCCCCAGGCAGCCCGCGGCATACAGCTCCTCGTACTCGATCCCCCGCCCCTTGAAGCGCCCGGCGCAGGCATGGACCAGGCCCAAATTCTTCTCAATAAATTCTTCGCGCGGCAGATCTCGGATGTCAGCAGGCATGGCTGTCCCCTCCTTTTATATATGTAGGGGGTTCACGCGCGGGCATCCAGCCGCTTGGTCAGGGTCACGCGGGTTCCGCGCCCCGGCGCAGAGGAAACTTTGACCTTATCCATAAAGCTCTGCATGACCGCAAAGCCCAGGCCCGCGCGTTCCTCGGCGTCGCCTGTGGTGAACATCGGTTCCATGGCTTTAGCGATATCCGGGATGCCGACGCCACGGTCGGTGATGGTGATACGCACGACGCCGCCCTCATAGATGGCTGCCGTCATTGTGATGGGGCCGATGCGGTCCGGGTAGGCGTGGACAATGCAGTTGGTCACGGCCTCGGACACAGCGGTCTTGATATCAGCCAACTGGGGCACGGTGGGGTCCAGCTGCACCAGAAACGCCGCCAGCGCCGCGCGGGCAAAGCCCTCGTTGACGGAGCGGCCCGCAAAGGTGATTTTTACCTGATTGAGCATTTTCATCTGTGTTTTCCTCCGTTCAGGCGTAGGTGATGTGGGCCAGGTCCAGCATGCGCCGCACAGCCCGGGGTGGGTTCTGGACAGTCAGGCGGCCGCCCAGTGCGCCGATGTGGCGGCCGCGGCCCAGGATAAGCCCGACGCCGGAGGAATCCATGAAAGTGACGCCGGAGAAGTCCAGCGTCAGAAGTTCGGGAAGGCGGTCATCGATTTGGGCGTCGATTTCCTTGCGCAGCGATTGGGCAGCGTGGTGGTCAATCTCGCCGCTGAGGTAGGCGGCGAGGGTACCGCTGCCGGGGATGAAGGTTACTTTGGCCATAGGTTTGTCCTTCTTTTTGTAGGTAAAGTTGCGGTTTCGGGGACGTTGTGCGGGCGGAGCAGAGCCCCGCCCCTACGGAGTGGTTTGTATTTTGATAGGGTGATAATGGGAACGTGGAGGGCCGGGCGTGCCCGGCCCCTACCTGGGTGGTGAAATTTTAATTGCGCGATAAAGGCAAGGTGCGCGGGAGGGATGAATCCCTCCCCTGCAAGCGATTGAAAAGCTGATGTAAAGCCAATCGCGGCAAATAAAAAAAGCCCGTACCGTTATGATACAGGCTTGGGGGTGTTTATTTTGTCAAAATCGCGGGACGCGGGTTATTTTTCTGCTTCTTTGAGAAGCCAGGGGCGGGCCTCGGCGGCAAGGTAGAGCGAGCCGCAGACGACGACGCCCGCAAGGTTGTTCTCGTCGGCGTAGTCAACGGCCTTGCGCAGGGCGTCGGGTACACTTTCGGCGGCCTCAGCGTCCATGTGGAAGCGGGCCTCCTTCTGCAGATCCTCGGCGCTCAGGGCGCGGGGGCAGTTGGGGGTGACGGTGTAGACCTTGGCAAAGCAGGGCGCGAGGTCGGAGAGCATATCCTTATAATCTTTGTCAGCCAGCACGCCCAGCACGCCGACGAGGTTTTCCTCAAAATCGGCACGGGTCAGGGTCGCGGCCAGCATCTTGGCACCATCGGGGTTGTGGCAGCCGTCCAGCAGCAGCAGCGGGTGGCGGCGCAGCACCTCGATGCGGGCAGGCATTTTGGCGTTGGCAAGGCCCGCGAGGATGGCATCGTCGGAAATATCATAGCCAAACTCCCGCCAAAGGGCGAGGGCGATCTCCACCGCCATGGCGGCGTGGTTGGCCTGGTGGGTACCGGGCAGCCCCAGCGCGGTGCGGTAGCCGCCGTAGTCGATGCGGTTTTCCAGCCGTTTACCGCGCAGCAGCGTCAAATCGTCCTTATCCGGCGTGATGATGCTGGTGTGGGCCTCAGCGGCAGCGGTCAGGATCGGGCCCATAGCCTCGGCGGGCTGGTCGGGATAGTTGACGACGACGCTGCCCTCCTTGATGATGCCGGCCTTCTCAGCGGCAATTTTATCGAGGGTATCGCCCAGCACTTCCATGTGGTCATAGCCAATTTTCGTGATCGCGGCCACCAGCTTGTGGGGCACAACGTTCGTAGCATCGCAGCGACCGCCCAGGCCGGTTTCCAGCACGACGAGGTCACACTTTTCGCGGGCGAACCAAAGCAGCGCCAGCGCAGTGACAGCTTCAAACTCCACCGGCTTTTCGCCGCCCTCGGCCTCGATGGCATCCACGGCGTCCATCACCTTCTGGGTCAGGCTGGCCAGCGTGCGGGGCGAGATCATCTCACCGTCGATTTGGAAACGTTCCCGGAAATCAACGACATAGGGGCTGATGGTCAGGCCGGTCTTGTAGCCCGCTGCCGTCAGAATGGACGACGTCATGGCCGCCAGGCTTCCCTTGCCGTTGGTGCCTGCAATGTGGATGCACTGCAGCTTTTTTTCCGGGTTGTCCAGGTGGTCACACAGGTTCTGCATCCGGGCCAGGCCCGGTTTTCCCTGCCCCATGCGCGGCAGGGCGTGCAGGGCTTCGATTGCCTGTTGGGTCGTCATTCTTCATCCTCCTCATCGTCATCGGTCAAGGGGCGGTTTTCCTGCGCCTCGTGGGCGCGGCGGGCGGCACGGCGGGCCAGCCGCTCATGCTCGCGCTGGCGCATTTCTTCCCGTTCGGCGCGCAGGGCACGGTTTTCGCGCTCAACACGGACAAACGCCGCGATGCCGCGGAAAATCAGCAAAATGATAAGGGCCACAAACAGCCCAGCCACAACGCCGGACATATCGATCCAGACATCCACGACTGACGAGGTGCGGCTGACGCTGCGCAGCTGGATTGTCTCGTCCATCAGGGCAGTGGTCATGCCGCCCAGCAGCGGCCAGCTCATGTGGCGGACAAAATGCTTGGTGTAGACGCGGATGCAGAGCATCAGCAGGAAGCCCTCCACCGTGAACTCCAAAAAGTGGGCCAGTTTGCGGATGGTATGTTCGGACAGAGGGCCGAGGTGAACCTTTGCCAGCAGGTCATTGACGTAGGCCATAACGGCCTGGCTGCGGGCCGAGGACACCGTACCTGTCTCCATCGAGTTTCGGAAGATAAATGCGATGCAGGCGATCAGCGCCGCCGTGAAAATCACGCGGAACAAGATCAGCCACGGACTGGTTCTTTGCTTTTCCATAATACTCCTTTAATGATACAACTCCTCTATGAACCCTCATTATAACACCCGATGGGGGCAAGAGCAAGTATCCCACACAAAAAACGCGCCTTGCCGCTGGAATGGGCAAGGCGCCGGAAGGCAGTTATATGGGCGAACCGTGTTCACCCGCGCCGTTTAAAGGCAAGCAGGTGTTTGCGGAAACGCTGGGGGCCGCAGGGCAACCCGCGTTTCACAGTACCTCCGTCAGCGCCAGGGCGTAGAGCGCCAGGATCATGGGCAGCAACTGCAAAACCTGTTTGGCCGCAATGATCGCCAAATCCATAGGTGTTCTTTCCCCTCTTATCGGCCGCCTTTTTGCGGCCCACCCACAATATAGGCCCAGATTTGAAAGTTGTCAAGAAAAGAATAATGTGCTATTCTTAAGGCAATATTTGTGGGGGGAACAGCCATGAACATACAGATTTTTGGCACAAACAAGAGCTTTGACACGAAAAAAGCCCAGCGCTGGTTTAAAGAACGGCGCATCAAATTCCAGATGGTGGATTTAAAGGAAAAGGGCTTGAGCCGGGGCGAGTTTGACAACGTCTGCCGTGCCGTGGGCGGCTGGGCCAAGCTGGTGGACGACGCAGCCAAGGACAAGGATACACTGGCCTTGCTGCAATGGCTGGACGAGAGCCAGCAGGCCGACAAGCTGTTTGAGAACCAGCAGCTTTTGCGCCAACCCATTGTACGCAACGGCAAGCAGGCTACGGTGGGTTATTGCCCGGAGGTGTGGGAGAAATGGGAATGAACCTGCCTTAGGTAAAAATCAAATCCGCTTTCCTCTTGACATTTCCCGCACTGTGTTGTACATTATAAGGTATAAATGCAGTGCGAAAGAGTGTACCCGCATCGTACTTTTGCAGCAAGCCGGGGGGTGATGCAAGCCCGGCAAAGCGCGGCGGGTGCTGTCACTTTCAAGCAGGTGCGGTGAGAGGGGGCTGCTCCCCTGCCAGCTGCGCCCGGGGTTGCCGCCGTTATCAGGGCAGGCGGGCTTGCTGGCCTGCCGCAAAGCGGCCTTTTGCAAGGCAACTTGGGTGGTACCGCGACTTGAACTTTTCAGGCCGTCCCATGATACATCATGGGGCGGCCTTTTTGTTTTGCAAAAACACGCCCCGCACATTTTCCAGGAGGTTACAATATGCCGAAAGAACTCGCCAAACAATATGCCCCGCAGGGCACCGAGGACCGCATCTACCAGAACTGGTGCGACAAGGGGTATTTCCATACCCAGATCGACCGCAGCAAAAAACCGTTTACCATCGTCATGCCGCCGCCGAACGTTACCGGCCAGCTGCACATGGGCCACGCTATGGACGAAACCTGGCAGGACATCCTGACCCGCTACAAGCGGATGCAGGGCTACGCCGCCCTGTGGGTGCCCGGCACCGACCATGCCTCCATTGCCACCGAGGCCAAAGTCGTTGCCAAAATGCGCGAGGAGGGCCTGACCAAAGAGATGGTCGGCCGCGACGGCTTTTTGGAGCGCGCCTGGGACTGGAAGAACACCTACGGCAACCGCATCGTCAGCCAGCTGAAAAAGCTGGGCTGCTCCTGCGACTGGCAGCGCGAACGCTTCACGATGGACGAGGGCTGCTCCAACGCCGTCAAGGAAGTGTTCGTCCGCCTGTACAATGAGGGCTTGATCTACCGCGGAAACCGTATGGTCAACTGGTGCCCCCACTGCAACACCTCTATCTCTGACGCCGAGGTCGAGTACGAGGCCAAGGAGGGCAGCTTCTGGCATCTGCTCTACCCCGTCAAGGAGACCGGCGAAATGCTGGAGCTGGCTACCACCCGCCCCGAGACGATGCTGGGCGATACTGCCGTTGCCATCAACGCCGAGGACCCGCGCTACAAGCACCTGCACGGCTGCCATGTGGTGCTGCCGCTGCTGGGCCGTGAAATCCCCATCGTCTGCGACGAGCACGCCGACATGGAAAAGGGCACCGGCGTCGTGAAGATCACCCCCGCCCACGACCCCAACGACTTTGAGGTCGGCAAGCGCCACGACCTGCCGATGATCCGCGTGCTGACCTATGACGGCCACATGACCGGTGCTGCCGACAAGGCCGCCGTCGATGCCGAGAAGGCTGCAGGCCGCGCTGCCGCCGATGAACCGGACGTGCTGGACTGCGGCAAATATGCCGGCATGACCGCGCTGGAAGCCCGCAAGGCCATCCTGGCTGACCTGGAAGCCTGCGGTGCGCTGAAAGAGACCGAGCCGCTGACCCACGACGTGGGCACCTGCTACCGCTGCCACTCTGTCATTGAGCCGATGGTCTCCAAACAGTGGTTCGTCAAGATGGAGCCGCTGGCAAAGCCTGCCATTGAGAGCGTCGAGAAGGGCGAGATCAAGTTCGTGCCCGAGCGCTTCACCAAGAACTACATCAACTGGATGAAGGGCGGCCGCGACTGGTGCATCAGCCGCCAGCTGTGGTGGGGCCACCAGATCCCCGCCTGGTACTGCGACGACTGCGGCGAGACCGTTGTTGCCAAAGAGGCTCCCTGCACCTGCCCCAAGTGCGGCAGCACCAAACTGACCCAGGACCCTGACACGCTGGATACTTGGTTCAGCAGTGCGCTGTGGCCGTTCTCCACCCTGGGCTGGCCCAACGAGAACGCCGAGGATTACAACTACTTCTACCCCACCAACACCCTCGTCACCGGCTACGACATCATCGGCTTCTGGGTTTCCCGTATGATTTTCTCCGGCCTTGCCTACACCGGCAAAGCGCCGTTTGACACGGTGCTCATCCACGGCATTGTCCGTGACAGCCAGGGCCGCAAGATGTCTAAATCTCTGGGCAACGGCATTGACCCGCTGGAAGTCATTGAGCAGTACGGCGCGGACGCTTTGCGCATGATGCTGATCATCGGCTCCACCGCCGGCAATGATATGCGTTACAGCGACGAAAAGGTACTCGCCTGCCGCAACTTTGCCAACAAGCTGTGGAACGCTTCCCGTTTTGTGCAGATGAACCTGCCCGAGGACTTTGAGCCGGGCCTGCCTGCCGAAGACCTGCTGGACATGAGCGACAAGTGGATTTTGAGCGAGCTTGCCAAGGTCGCCGCCGAGGCCACCGCAAACCTCGACAAGTACGAGCTGGGCTTGGCCGCCGAGAAGGTCGAGAACTTCATCTGGGAAGTCTACTGCGACTGGTATATCGAGATCTGCAAGACCCGCCTGAACGGCGAGGACGCAGCTGCCGCCGACGCCGCCCGCAAGGTGCTCGTCTATGTGCTGGACAAGGCGCTGAAGCTGCTGCACCCCTTCATGCCGTTCATTACCGAGGAAATCTATCAGGCCCTGCCTGGCAGCGCCGAGACCATCATGAACGAGAAGTGGCCCGGCGACGAGAACATGAAGGTTTGGGCCGAGGACTGCGCCGACTTTGAGAAACTGATGGACTACATCAAGGCGGTCCGCGCCATGCGCGCCGAGATGAACGTCCACCCCGCCAAAAAGACGAGCATGGTCATTGAGACAGCCAGCCCCGCCGCATTCGAGAAGGGCGGCGCGTATCTGGCCCGCTTCGCCTTTGCCACAGACGTGACGGTCACTGCCAAGTACGAGGGCAGCACCGACGGCATGGTCAACGTAGCGACTCCCGACGCGAAGGGCTTTATCCCGATGATGGAGCTGATTGACCGCGAGAAGGAGCTTGCCCGCCTGAACAAGGAGCTGACGAAGGCCGAGAAGGAGCTGGGGATGTTCACAAACCAGCTGAACAACCCGAAGTTCGTCGAGAAGGCCCCCGCAAAGCTGGTCGAGGAGACCCGCGCCAAGCTGGCCGCCGCCCAGGAGAAAGCCGCCAAGATCAAGGAGAGCATTGCGGCGCTGGGGTAAGTCTGAAGGCTTCCCCCGTGGGGGAAGCTGTCACCGCAGGTGACTGATGAGGGCAGCATTTCCGCCGCAGCTCGTTCGCGGGCAATACTGGCACACTCGCCCCTCATCCGGCCCTTCGGGCCACCTTCCCCCGCAGGGGGAAGGCTTTTCAGCCACAAACAAAAAATAACCCCGCCCCGTCAGGAACTGCATTCTGACGGGGCGGGGTTTTCTCGTTACAGCACAAAAATTGCAGGAAAAAAGTTCAAAGCGAATTACTTGCGGCGCTTGCCCTTGGTGGTCTTGCGGGTGTTGGCCTTGGCGGCAGCGGTCTTGGCAGCTTCAACGGTCTTTTCGACGACGGGCTTTGCGGCCTCAACAGCCTTCTCAACAACAGGCTCGGCAGCCTTGACAGCCTTCTCGACCACGGGCTTCGCGGCCTTGACAGTCTCCTCGACGACCGGCTTTGCGGTCTCGACAGCCTTCTCAACAACAGGCTCGGCGGCCTTGACGGCCTTCTCGACGGCGGGCTTTGCAGCCTTGACAGCCTTCTCGGCAACCGGCTTAGCGGCCTTAACAGCCTTCTCAACAACAGGCTCGGCAGCCTTGACAGCCTCGGTGGCGGCCTTTTCGGCGGCAGCCTTGGCCTTGACGGCGGAAGCCTTCACACTGGTCTTGGGCTTGCGGGTGACTTCGTTGATGGTCCAGAACTGGTTGTCGCCGTTGACGTCAGCCCAAATCTGCAACACGGTGCCATTCTCGGTAGCCATGCCCGGGTCAAGCAGCTTGCCGGCCAGGTTGGACTTGATCTTCACGCGGCCATCGTTGGTCGGCTCAACGACCCACAGCTGGCTGGAAGCCTGTGCGCCCTCCCACTGGTGGACGCGGGTGCCGTCGCTGACGCCGCCCATGTCCAGGTCAAGCATCTTTGCGGTGAAACGGTTCTGGATGCGGTAAACTCCGTCGCCTGCTGCGACGAAGTTCCACTGCTGCCACTCGGCGTTGGCGTTGTCCCACAGCTGGATCTTCGCGCCGTTGTCGATGTTATAGTCAGCGACTTCGACGACTTTGCCGTTGGCGGCACTGATGGTGTAGAACTTACCTTCGGTAATAACGGTCTGTGCAATTTTCTTCTTGGGTGCCATAATGGAATCCCCTCCTGTGTATTGTTAAAAATAGTGTATGTAAGGCGGCCTGTTTTCCCTCTGGCCGCGTGGTCAGGCAGCGCTTTTTGCGTGTCTACGCATACTATTATAACCAATTTTTCCCTCGTCGTCAACTTTTTGGCGCTGTTGCGGCATTTTGCACAAAAACTGCCGGGACAGCGGATGCTATCCCGGCAGTTTTGATTGATTTCAGGCTGTTTTGCGACCTTTTTCGACGGTTTAGCTGTTCTCGGCAAAATTACCGGTGTACAGGCGATAGTAACGGCCCTTCTGGGCAATCAGCTCGTCGTGGGTGCCGCGCTCGATGATGCGGCCCTGCTCCAACACCATGATGCAGTCCGAGTTGCGCACCGTGGACAGGCGGTGGGCAATGACGAAGGTCGTGCGGCCATACATCAGGCCGTCCATGCCGTCCTGCACGAGCTTTTCGGTGCGGGTGTCGATGGAGGAAGTTGCCTCGTCGAGGATCAGTACCGGCGGATCCGCGACCGCTGCACGGGCGATAGCCAGCAGCTGGCGCTGACCCTGGCTCAGGTTCGTGCCGTCGCCGGTCAGCATCGTGTTGTAGCCGTCGGGCAGGTGCTTGATGAAGGTATCGGCGTTCGCCAGCTTGGCGGCTGCCATGCACTCTTCATCGGTGGCTGTCAGGCGGCCATAACGGATGTTCTCCATGACCGTGCCGGTGAACAAGTGGGTGTCCTGCAAGACGATACCCAGCGAGGAACGCAGCGCGTCCTTCTCGATGGATTTGATATCGTGGCCGTCGTACAAGATCTGGCCCTTCTGGATATCGTAGAAGCGGTTGATGAGGTTCGTGATGGTCGTCTTGCCTGCACCGGTGGAGCCGACGAAGGCGATCTTCTGGCCTGGGCGGCCGTACAGGTTGATATCGTGCAGGACGATCTTCTTCTCATCGTAGCCGAAGTCTACATCCTTAAAGACGATATCGCCCTTCAGCTCGGTATACTGGGGCTTGCCGTCATCTCCGATGTGCTTCCACGCCCACATGCCGGTGGACTCGTTGGTCTCGGTGACGGTGTCGTCAGCGGCGTACTTCGCATGGACAAGGGTGATATCGCCCTCGTTGACTTCCGGCTTTTCATCCAGCAGCGCAAAGATACGCGCACCGCCGGCCAATGCCATGACAACAGAGTTCAGCTGCATGGAGATCTGGCTGATGGGCTGGTTGAACTGGCGGGTCAGCACCAGAAAGCTGGCCAGACCGCCCAGCGACAGGCTGCCGCCAAAGCCGCTGATGACCAGCGCACCGCCGATGATGGCGCAGAGCACGTAGGACAGGTTGCCCAGCTGGCCGTTGACCGGCATTGCCACCAGAGAGTAGGCGTTGGCCTTGTCGGCGCTGTGGAACAGCTCATCGTTGAGTTCATTGAACTCCCTGATGGCGGCTTCCTCATGGCAGAAAACCTTGACGACCTTCTGGCCGTTCATCATTTCCTCGATATAGCCGTTGACCTTGCCCAGTTCCTGCTGCTGCTTGATGAAGAACTTACCGGAGTTTCCGGTCAGGTACTTGGTTGCCAACAGCATAACGCCGACCATAGCCAGCGCCAGCAGCGTCAGGGGGATGCTGAGGTAAATCATCGAGAACAGCACGCCGATGATGGTGACGATGGTGTTGACGAGCTGCGGCAGACTCTGGCTGATCATCTGGCGCAGGGTGTCGATATCGTTGGTGTAGACCGACATGATATCGCCGTGGGCGTGGGTGTCAAAGTATTTGATGGGCAGCGTCTGCATATGGGTGAACATTTCGTCACGCAGGTCTTTCAGCGTGCCCTGGGTGATTTTTGCCATCAGGCGGTTCTGCACAAATACGGCGCAGATGCCGACGCAGTAGAACGCTGCCACGCGGGCGATGGCGGCGGCCAGGCCGCTGAAATCCGTGCTGCCGGAATTCAGCAGCGGCAGGATGTACCCGTCAATCAGCGTTTGGGAGAACATAACGCCCTGCAGCTGGGCGAACACTGCCAGCAGGATGCAGCAGAGCACCACAATGACCTGTGCCTTATAGCGGCTCATCACATAGGCAAGGATGCGCTTGAACACCTTGCCGGGGTTTTCGACCTTGGGGCGGGGGCCGTTATTGCGCCCGCCGGGGCCGATCTTGACAACTTTTGCCTGCTGTGCCATTATGCCTCCCCTCCCTTCTCGTCAAAGTCGCCGGAGCCCTTGGTCTGGCTGTTGTAGACATCCTGGTAAATCGCGTTGTTTTTCAGCAGGTTGGCGGGGGTGTCAAAACCGCTGACCCTGCCGTTATCCAGCACAAGCACCTTGTCCGCATTCTCCACAGAGGAAATGCGCTGGGCAATGATAAAGACCGTCGTGCCGGGGATCTTCTCGGCAAACGAGTGGCGGATCTTCGCGTCGGTCGCGGTATCGACGGCGGAGGTGGAGTCGTCCAGAATCAGGATGCGGGGCTTTTTCAGCAGCGCACGGGCAATGCAGAGGCGCTGCTTCTGGCCGCCGGAGACGTTGTTGCCGCCCTGCTCAATGTGGGTCTGGTACTTATCGGGGAAGCGCTCGATAAATTCATCGGCGCAGGCCTGCTTGCAGGCATCTTCGATCTCGGCGTCGGTAGCGTCGGGGTTGCCCCAGCGCAGGTTCTCGGCGATCGTGCCGCTGAACAGCTCGTTCTTCTGCAGCACCATGGCGACGTTGTTGCGCAGCGTCTCCAAATCGTAGCGGCGCACATCGACGCCGCCGATGGTCACGCTGCCCTCGGTCACATCGTACAGACGGGGCAGCAGCTGCACAAGGCTGGACTTGGCCGAGCCGGTACCGCCGATGATGCCGATGGTCTGGCCGGACTGGATATCGAGGTTGATATCCTCCAGCGCCTTCTTTCCATCCTTTTTATAGGCAAAGCTGACGTGGTCGAACTTGACGGAGCCGTCCTTAACTTCCATGATGGGGTCCTCGCCGTTGGTCAGATCGGACTGCTCGTCCAGGACCTCGGCCACGCGCCTGGCGGAGGCCATAGACATCGTGATCATAACAAAGACCGTCGAGAGCATCATCAGGCTCATAAGGATGTTCATGCAGTAGCTCAGCATACTCATCAGGTCGCCGGTGGTAAAGGTCGTTGCGCCGGAGCTGACGATGAGCTGTGCGCCGATCCAGGAGATGATCAGGATGCAGCTGTACACGGTCAGCTGCATGAGCGGGGCGTTCCAGGCCAGAATCATTTCCGCACGCATCAGCAGGCGGCGGACGTTCTCGCTGGCTTTCTGGAACTTCTCGCCCTCGAACTTCTCACGCACATAGGCCTTGACCACGCGGATGGCGGAGACGTTCTCCTGCACGCTCTCGTTCAGGTCATCGTACTTGCGGAAAGCCTCGCCAAAATACTTGGTGGCACGGGTCATGATGAACACCAGTGCGCATCCCAGCAGAATGACGGCGATCAAGTAAATGTTGGCCAGCTGGCGGTTGATGGTGTAGGACATGATGAGCGCCACGATCATGCTGGCGGGTGCGCGGATGGACATACGCAGCAGCATCTGGTAGGCATTCTGAATGTTCGTCACATCAGTGGTCATACGGGTGACAAGGCCCGCAGTGGAGTATTTGTCAATGTTGGCAAAGCTGAAAGTCTGGATGTTTTCAAACATCGCACGGCGCAGGTTGCGGGCAAAGCCGGTGGCCGCATGGGAACCGCTGACCGCACCCAGGATGCCGAACAACAGGCCGAACAGCGCAGCCACGATCATCTGAGCGCCGACGGTGTAGATGACCTGCATATTGCCCGGTGTGACGCCGTTGTCAATGATGGAGGCCATGAGCTTCGGGATGATCATTTCCATGATGACTTCCGCAATCATAAACAGCGGCGTCAACACAGAGACGAGCCGAATGCCCTTGGTTTCACGTCCGAGTGTTTTTAACAAGTGATATTTCCCCTCTCTTAGTTGGTATTTCCCTCTTCCAGGATGTGCTGCGCGTTGCGCAGGGTTTGTTCCAGCACAGCGCGGGCGACGGCGGCCTGCTGCGGGTCAATGCCCTTCTGCAGGTCACTTTCAAACTGTGCGATGCTGGCTTCAATTTCCGCATGACAGGCGCGGCCCTTGTCGGTGGCGACAAGCCGTTTCAAGCGGGCGTCCTTCTCGACGGCGCAGCGGGTGATGAAACCGTCCTGCTCCATGCCCTGCAAAAGGGCGGTGACGCTGGAACGGCGAATGTTGAACCACTGTTCAATATCGCGCTGGTAGACATCCCGCCCGTTGCGGTTGGCGCGGACGATGTCGCCAAGCACCATGCCCCGCACACCGGAAAGATCCGGGTTGACGCCGGAAATGCGGGCATCGAGCGCCCTGCGTATGACCCGCGCACTCTGGTTCAGCAGTGCGCCGAAGTGAACATCGGCACAGCAGCCGCAGTCATTTGGCGATGGTTCGTGCATGATTTCCTCCCTTCCCTGTTGATTTTGCGATAATCAGTTAGATTGTGGATTGTTCGCCTTCTAACTATTCGTTTGCGTACTTTACTAGTATATCACAGGTTTGGGGAATGTCAAGAGGTTTTTTAGGTTGTGTCTGCGGGGCTTTGCGTGCGCGTTTGCCATCAGCCGCCGCTTTCCGGCTCCACCCCCAAATACGGCAGCGCCTTTCTTAGTACCTCAGCGCACACCGGGCCGGAGAGCGCCCCACCGCTGGTGGTCCAGCTGTGGGGTTCATCCAAGCAGATCAGCACCGCAATTTTCGGGTCGTCTATGGGCGCGACCGACACAAAGCTTGCAATGCGCGCCCCCTCGTTGGCGCTGTCCAGCTTCTGGCTCGTACCGCTCTTGCCGCCGACACGGTAGCCTTCCAGCGCGGCCTGTTTGCCGGTGCCGCCGGTCACGACGCCCTCCATCAAGCGGCGCATCGTGGCCGAGGTTTCCTCGCTGATGACCCGCCGCTTCACGGTCGGCGCCATTTCCTTTATAATAGTCCCGTCCGGGGCCGTGATTTTCGCCACCACATAGGGCTGCATCAGCTCACCGCCGTTCACCACCGCACAAACCGCTGTGAGCATCTGTAAATAGCTGACCTTGCTGCTCTGCCCAAAGGAACAACTCGCCAGCTCCACCGGGCCCATTTTATCCGCCGTGTAATACTCGCTGCGGCGTATCTCGCCCGGCAGGTCGATACCCGTTGCCTCCCGCAGGCCGAAGTCCGCAAAATAATCGCAGAAACGTTCTTTCCCGAGACGTGCGCCGATTTGGATAAAGCAGGGGTTGCAGCTGACCGCCAGCCCCCGGGCAAATGTCTCGGTGCCGTGGATGTGCCCATTGGCGCAGCGGAACCGCGTACCTGCGACAGAAATTTTACCTGCGCAGGTAAAATAATCTGTGGCCCTGCACGCGCCGGAGTCCAGCGCCGCCGACGCCGTGATGAGCTTGAACACGCTACCCGGCTCGTACAGGTCGCTGATGGCCTTGTTGCGCCACTGGGCCTGCTGAGCTTTTTGCAGTGCGGTGCTGCGTTCCTCGCCGCTCAGGGCGTTCACGGTGTCGCGGACTTCCTTATTTATAAGAGTGCGCGGCGCATTGGGGTCGTAGTCTGGTTGGCAGGACATGGCCAGCACCGCGCCGGTGTGGACGTCCATCACGATGCCGACGCCCCGCTCGGCGACATGGTGCTCCTCCACGGCGGCGGCCAGGGCACTTTCGAGCCAATGCTGGATGTTCGCGTCGATGGTCAGCGTCAGTGTGTTGCCGGGTACGGCGTCCACCAGCGTTTGGTAGTGGGTGGGCAGGTCGTACCCCCAGGCGTTCTTGGCGGTCAGGATGCGCCCATTCTTCCCGGTCAATTCATCGTTGTAGCGCAGTTCCAGCCCCCACAGGCCCGCGTTGTCCACATCGGTAAAGCCCAGGATGCCGCCCATAAAGTTTCCTTCCGGGTAGACGCGCTTGGTGTCCTGGCGTATCTGCACGCCATCCACGCCGTTGGCCGTGCACCAGTCCCGCACGGCATCGGCCATATCTTTATCCACACGGCGGCGCAAAAGGCAGTCGTTGGAGCTGCGCTGGCTGAATTTTGCCAGCGTATCGTCATAATCCAGTTCCAAGATCTCGCTCAGCGCCCGGGCAGCGGGTTCAACTTTGTCGTCGGCCATTTCCCGCGGGGCGGCGCGGATGGTCCAGCAGGTCTTGCTGGCGGCCAGCAGCGTGCCGTCGGCGGAGTAAATCTCCCCGCGGGCGGCGGGCAGCGTGGCCCCGCGCAGCTGTTGGTCGGCGGCACGGGCCGCGTAGCCGCCGGGGTCACGCAGCATCAGGATGAACAGCCGCACGACCAGCCCGCCCAGGCACCCCACCGCCAGCACCGCCGCCAAAAGCCGCGTGCGCAGGCGCATTTTTGCGTTTTGCTGCGGCGTAATATGACGCATACGCTCTGCCCCCTTCCCCATACAATAAGCGTATGAGCCCGCGATGGGCAAAATGACGAATTATCGGCAGTAAATTCTCCGTATTGTCGATTGACCATTTAGACATAAAGGGTGTATACTGTATACAATAGATTTTGACATTTAATTATCAAAGTCAAAAAAGAGCATTTTATTTATATAAGGAGGCATAACCCTATGGCTAGATTTACTTTACCTCGTGACCTGTACCACGGCCCCAACGCGCTGGAAGCACTGAAAACACTGCCCGGCAAACGCGCGATGATTTGCGTCGGCGGCGGCTCGATGAAGCGTTTCGGCTTCCTGGACCGTGCGGAGGCGTACTTAAAAGAGGCCGGCATGGAGGTTGAGCTGTTTGAAGGCATCGAGCCTGACCCGTCGGTCGAGACAGTCATGAAGGGCGCTGCCGCTATGGAAAAATTCCAGCCCGACTGGATCGTCGCAATCGGCGGTGGCTCCCCCATCGATGCCGCCAAGGCCATGTGGATCAAGTACGAGTACCCCGATATCACCTTTGAGGATATGTGCAAGGTGTTCGGCATCCCGCCGCTGCGCCGCAAGGCCCATTTCTGCGCCATTTCTTCCACCTCCGGCACCGCGACCGAGGTCACGGCGTTCTCCATCATCACCGACTACGAGAAGGGTATCAAGTACCCCATCGCCGACTTTGAGATCACCCCCGATGTCGCCATCGTTGACCCAGAGCTGGCCCACACCATGCCTAAGAAACTCGTCGCCCACACCGGTATGGACGCCATGACCCACGCCATCGAGGCTTATGTTTCCACCGCCAACTGCGACTTCACCGACCCGCTGGCCCTGCACGCCATCGAGATGATCCAGGCGGATCTCGTCGGCAGCTACAACGGCGATATGGAAAAGCGCGATGCAATGCACAACGCCCAGTGCCTGGCCGGTATGGCGTTCTCGAACGCTTTGCTGGGCATCGTCCACAGCATGGCCCACAAGACCGGTGCGGCCTTTGCTGATTACGGCGCCCACATCATCCACGGCGCAGCCAACGCCATGTACCTGCCCAAGGTCATTGCCTTCAACGCGAAGGATCCGACCGCCAAGGCACGCTATGGCGTTATCGCTGACAAGATGCACCTGGGCGGCGCGAACGACGACGAGAAGGTCGATCTGCTCATCAAATACCTGCGCGGCATGAACGACGATTTGAACATCCCGCACTGCATCGGCCACTACGGCCCCGACTCCTACCCCGCAGAGCAGGGCTTCGTGCCGGAGAATGTCTTCCTTGAGAGACTGCCCGAAATCGCCAAGAACGCGATTGCCGACGCCTGCACCGGTTCCAACCCGCGCCAGCCCAGCCAGGAAGAGATGGAAAAGCTGCTGAAGTGCTGCTACTACGACACCGAGGTCGACTTCTAAACCAGATTTATTCCTAACTTTAACAAGCCCGCAGCAACCTCCAAGCTGCTGTGTTCCCCTGCCCCGGCCGCGTCCCTCTGCGGCCGGGGCCTTGTTTTTTTGTAAAGTGGGCAATATCCTTGCGATTTGATTTTTCGCCATTTTGGCTGCAAACGCTGCCGTTACAATGTTTTACGCTATATTTTGAACAAGTGTCAAAACGTTGATTTCGTATAAATTTTGCGGTATAATAACGGTAAAATCCAAGAAAAAAAGGAGTAATTTCATGGCAGCCGCTGCAAAGCCGCAAGCGCCGCTCTTCACCAAGCGGGCGCTTTTTACCCTGATCTGGCCCCTGCTGCTGGAGCAGACCCTCAGCGTGACCATGGGCATGGCCGATACACTGATGGTCTCCGGCGTGGGCGAAGCCGCTGTTTCCAGCGTTTCACTGGTGGACAGCCTAAATATTTTGATTATTCAAATTCTGTCTGCCCTGGCCACCGGCGGCGCGGTCATTGCCAGCCAATACCTGGGCCGCAAGGACGAAGAAAATGCCAGCCATAGCGCCGCCCAGCTGTACAGCGTGCTGGGCATTTCCACCATCACGGTGGGCGTTGTCTGTATGCTGCTCTCCCGCCCGATTCTGCGCGGCGTGTTTGGCAGCATCGACGACGACGTCATGCGGTTTGCCCAGCAGTATTTCCTCATCAGTGCGGTGTCGTATCCCTTCATCGGGCTGTACAACGGCGGCGCGGCGCTGTTCCGGGCGCAGGGCAACAGCCGCATCAGTATGCTGGCAAGCCTGGTCATGAACATCATCAACATCGCAGGCAACGCCATTTTAATTTACGGTTTCCGCATGGGCGTTATCGGCGCGGCGCTGGCAACACTGATTGGCCGTGTGTTCGCCGCCGTGTTCATCCTGTGGCAGAACCAGAATATGCACAACCCGCTGCGGGTCCAGCACCTCGCCGACCTGCGCCCCCGGCGCGAGCCGATCATGAAGGTGCTGTCCATCGGTATCCCCTCGGGGCTTGAAAATGGTATGTTCCAGATCGGCAAGCTCTGCGTCAGCAGCCTGACGTCCACCCTGGGCACCTCGGCCATTGCGGCCAACGCAGTGGCGAACTCCGTTTCGACGCTGGCGAACATTCCCGGCGCGACGATGAGCCTAGCGACGATTCCCGTCATCGGCCAATGTCTGGGCGCGGGCGAGAAAAAGCAGGCCCAGCGCTACACCATGACCCTGATGGGCGTTGCCATAACCGGCCTGGCGCTGGCCAACCTGGCGCTGTTCATCCTGATGCCCGAGGTCGTGACCTGGTTCAGCCTCTCGGCTGAGGCCTCGACGATGTGTACCCATGTGGTCCACTGGTTCAATCTGTTCAGCGTGTTCTTCTGGGCAACGAGCTTTACCCTGCCCAACGCCCTGCGCGCGGGCGGCGATGCCAAGTACACGATGACGGTCAGCATCATCAGTATGTGGCTGTTCCGCGTGATTTTGAGCTATGTTTTCGTCTTGCAGTTCCACATGGGCCTGACCGGCGTCTGGTTCGGTATGTTCATCGACTGGATCTGCCGCAGCCTGTGCTTCGGCGTGCGGTTCTTCCGTGGGAAGTGGATGGAACATAAAGTGATATAAGCCACAAAAAATCTCCCTGCCCGGCGTGGACAGGGAGATTTTTTATTTCATAAGGGTGAAACCTTACTCCACCATATACTCAAAATCAATGCGGCCCAGCGCCACATCGGCGGCGGCGACCTGAATCTTCATGGAGGAACCCAGCATCCAGCTTTTGCCGGTCAGGGGGTCCAGCATACTCACGCCGTCGATGACCTGCGGCTCGCCCTTGCAGAGCTGGGCGGCGGGCACAAAGCCCTCGACCGTGTTGTCCAGCTCGACAAAAACGCCGCGCGGGGTGATGCCCGCTACCGTGCCAGTGTAGACCTCGCCCAGATGGCCGTGCATATACTCGGCCTTGTACAGATCCTCAACGTCGCGCTCGATACGCACGGCAGCGACTTCCTGCTTGCTGGACTTCTCGCTGGCCTGCTGGGCAAACTCATTAAAGTCCTTCTGCAGCTGGCTGGCCGATGCGCCGGTGAGCATTTCGCTCAGAATACGATGGATAGCCAAATCCGGGTAACGGCGGATGGGGCTGGTAAAGTGGGCGTAGTCCGCCAGCACCAGGCCGTAGTGGCCCAGGGGCTGCGGGGCGTAGCGGGCCTTCTGCATACTGCGCAGGATGCCAGTGTGCACAGGGATTTGAATGGGCTGGTCGCGGGTCTCGTCCAGCAGGGCGGCCAGCTCCAGCTGCGTCGGGATGGGGTTCTTGAACTTGGCGTTCAGGCCGCAGGCCAGCAGTGTGGCGGACAGCTTTTCCATCTTCTCGGCATCGGGAGCCTCGTGTACACGGTAGACAAAGGGCACCTTGTTCGTGCGGCCCGCGTTGGCGGCGCACTGGTTCGCCAGCAGCATGAACTCCTCGATCATGCACTCGGAGGTGCCGCGGTCGCGCTTGACGATGTCCACACAGCGGCCGTTCTCGTCCATGACAAGCTTTGCCTCGTTGGACTCGATGTCCATGCCGCCGCGGGCCTTGCGCAGCACAAGGCGCTTGCGGTACAGCTCATCCATGGTGGGCAGCTGGTCCAGCACGGCGGCGTACTTGGTCTGCAAGTCGGTCAGGTCTGCACCCTCTTCCGGCTCAAGCAGGGCGTTGATTTCTTTATACACACCTTTGACGCGGCTGCAAATCACACTCTTGACAAACTTGTAGCTGCGGATCTCACCGTTCTCGTCCAGACGCATCAGGCAGGAGAACGCCAGACGGTCCTCGCCCTCGTTCAGCGAGCAGATACCGTTGGACAGCTGGGTCGGCAGCATCGGGATGACCTTGTCGGCGTAGTAAATGCTCGTTGCGCGCTCAAAGGCTTCCTCGTCCAAGGCGGAACCGGGGCGCACATAATGGCTGACGTCGGCAATGTGGACGCCCAGCTCGTAGCCGTCGTCCAGCTTTTGCAGGCTGATGGCATCGTCGATGTCCTTCGTCTCAGCGGAGTCGATGGTGAAGATGGGGATGCCGCGCAGGTCCAGCCGCTTCGCAGCCTCGGTCGGGTCAATCGTGGCGTCGTCATAGGCGTGGGCCTCTTCCAGCACCTCGGGCGGGAACTCGAGCCGGACGTTGCGGCCGTACAGAATGGCCTTGGCGCACTCGGAGGCGTAGTCGGAGGAGCCGAACTTCTCGACGACGGCGGCGCGGTGGTCGCTGTGGCGGTTGCCGCGGTGGGTAATGAGGAAACCGACCTTGTCGCCCAGGTGGACGCCCTCGCTCCCCTGTTTTGCCAGCAGGAACTTCACATCGCGGCAGCCGTCCGGCTCAACGGCCAGGCGGCCATCCTCAGACAGGCAGACCGTACCGGCAAAGCGGTTGTTGGGCACGGTGACTTCGACGACCTCCCCCTCAGAGGAACCCTCCACGCGGGGATGGTCGAACAGCTTGACGTTGATCTTGTCCTGGGGCATCGCGCCATGCAGTGCGCGGCCCGGGATGAAGATATCGCCTTCGCCGTCGTCGCGGCTGGCAAAGCCGAAGCGGGCCGCCAGCTTGACCAGCGTGCAGGGGATGGTCTCGGGGGCATTGGCATTCACATAGGTGGCAAAACCCGGGGCATAGGTGCCGTTGCGCATCGACAGCTCGCCGGTGGCGACCATGGCGGACACGCTGGTGCGCAGGCGGGAATTATCCACCTGCAAATTGTTCTGCAGCTCGCGCAGCGTCATGGGGCGGCGCTTGACGGCGTTTAAAATGTTTTTCTGTAACGGTGTCATGTGTACTCCTTTAATTTACGTCGCACCGCCGTCCGGCGGTGCCCTACCAGTTTGACTTCTTTATATACTTTCACAAAAAACGGCCCGCCGGGGCGCTGCCTGCAAAGGCCTAAAGCGCTTGGCGGACCCTTTTGTTTTGTGCTTACCCTGCCAAAATCACAGGCGTGCGCTGAGGACGCAGACGACCAGCGTGACGACAAAGAAAACAATGCCGCAGACCTTGGTCAGCTTGGCCAGCTTGGCGTCCACGCCGCGCTCACGGCCAGCAGCCATCGTGGCGGAGCTTTCGCCCATGATCGCGCCAGACAGACCCTGGCCCTTCTGCTCCTGAGCGAGGGTAAAGACGATGATCAAAACGGATACGACGACGAGGACGACGCCGAGAGCGATCTCATACCAGTTCATTGATTAGCACTCCTTCTATTTCTATCCACGCCGCCATGACGTGAAAAGTCTCATGCACCGTACAGTATAGCATAGATTCCTGTACGATGCAAGCGCTTTTTTCACGTTTTGTGCGTAAAATCAGTTTTGCAGCGCAATTTGTTCGCCCTGCACCAGCGGGTAGCGGGTCAGCTTGGTGCTGTCCAGGTTTTCCCGGTGCATATCCACAGCGGTGATCTGGTGGTTGCCGTAGGTCGTGTAGTAATAAATGCCTTTGTCGGCGTTGCAGCAGCTGGTGTAGAGGGTGATCTCATACTTGCCGTCGTCCAGCTCACAGCAGCCGCGCTGCTGTTCGACCGAGTGCAGGATGTGGAAGAACTGGTTGACACTCTCGGCCTCGCCGCTGCCGGATTTGGCGTTCATACGCACAAAGGCCGCACGGACAAAGCGGGACTGGCTGGACAGGTCGCCCGGCAGGCCCAGCCCGCCCAGGCCGCGGCTGTACGCGTTCAGGTCCAGTCCCTCGGCAAAGGTACTGGCGGGTGTGCGGGGCGACAGGGCACGGTAGTTGTTCAGCGCAAAAAGCTGCTGCGGGAACGGCGGATTGTTTGTCAGCACGCCCACCGGGTCATCATAAATGTGCAGGCCGTCGGCGGTGGATTCCACCACGACGCTGCCGGTCTTGTCGGCAATCAGCCAATGCAGCTGGGCCAGGGGCAGCTGGTCACTGAATGGAATATTGACGATGTTTGTCTTTTCCAGCAGCGTGCGGGCCTCGGCCAGGGTGGCGCAGCTGCCCAGCAGCCAGGGGATC
Source organism: Gemmiger sp. (assembly GCF_057431175.1). Lineage (NCBI taxonomy): Bacteria > Bacillati > Bacillota > Clostridia > Eubacteriales > Oscillospiraceae > Gemmiger > Gemmiger sp. Next base: position 21,790 of record NZ_DBMDDV010000037.1, read on the forward strand.
AATTCAAACTGTGTGACGTTGTTTTTACCCTCAGCCGCCGGATGGTAGACCGCGTTACCCACAAAGTTCAGCCCCGCAATACCGAGGCCCTTCTCATTGACAGCGTCGTAATACAGCGGGTACTCCCCCGCCACGTAGGCCATGCCGATCATGGCGTATTTCGTGCGGAAATTCCCCATGCAGCGCAGGGCAAACGGATAGGCACGCGGCGTGACCGTGACCTCGTCGCCGTAGGAAAATTCATAGTCCAGATTGCGGCCAAAGTAGAAATCTTCGGTTTTATACGTTGCAGCGGTACACATACGGAACGCCCCTTTTGTTGGTTGTAGTTTTGTTGTAGGGGGGCGATGCAAGCATCCGCCCCTACATAGTATAGGGTAGTGTACCACGTCGGCAAGGAATAATCCACCGGGAAATTGTAAACAAATGACGGCAGGGGTGTTTCCTGCCGCCATTTGGCTGTATATTACTGTTTTGCTTTTTTGGATGCCGCCATACCCAGGTATGCGCCGCCGCTCAACAGGAGCAGCGCGAACAGCAGCGTGACACTGCTGTTATCCCCCGTCTGGGGAATCGTGGACACTGCCTTCGGGGTGGGCGCGGGGGTAGGTGCCGCCGTCGGCTGCGGGGTGGCCGTTGCCTGCACCGTAACTGCGGGTGCCGCCGTAGCAGCGGGCTTCTCGGTCGGAGCCGGGGTGGCAGTGGGCTGTTCTGTGGGCGCAGGGGTCGGGGTAGCTGCCTCCTGCGGTTTCAGCTTGGCCGTCACAATCTGCTCTTTGGTAATTTCAGTCGCAGCGGTAGCGTCGCTGTAATACTTGCCGCAGCCCTCGCAGTACCAATATTCAATGTTGCCCTCGGCCTCGGTGGTAGCTGCCTTGGCCTCCACATGGGTGAGCGCCGTGTGGTTTGCGGGGTCAAGGTCGCCGTAGGGCGTCTGGCAGACGTCGCACGTTGCAGGTTTCGCGCAGGTGGCCTTGCCGCCGGAATGGCTGTTGCAGACGAGCGCGCCGCCCTCGCTGGAGAAGCCGCCCTCGACCGTGACCGTGCCATTGTTCGTGAAGGTGTTGCCCGCACCGACCGACAGGGACGTGCCTTCCGGGATGACGAGCGTCTTGCCTGCGTCCAGCGTTGTATTGCCAAGCAGGGTCGCGTTGCCGATGACCGTGCCGGAGTTGCCGTTGAAAAGAACGCTGTCGGTGATGCCGCCGTCGTAACTTTCACTACCGCTCGTCTCGATCCAAGAATTATTCATCGCGGTCTCGTTCTGCGCGCCAATCGCAAAATCGGCGTCGTCCGGCGAGGCCGCTTTTACAGTGCTGCCTTCGATTGTAACTTTGTTGCGAGAATAAATCGCCGCATCGGCAGTCGAGGCCGCTTCGACCTGACTGCTCGTGATAGAAAGTTCCCCACCGCTCATCAGCGCAGGCCAATAGCCAGAAGCCTTTACCGTTGCACCGTTGGAGATTGTCAATGTGCCGCTTGCAAAGATACCATTGCTGCCCTTGCTGTCTGCGGTGACTGTTCCGCCGGAAATTTCGACACTGCCCCATGTGCTGATTGCCACATCATATGCTGTCGCCTTGATTTCGGCCTTATCCTTTACGGTTATATCTCCGTCGGATGTAATGGCACAGCCTACATATTTGCCACTACCGGCTTTCCCCTGCGCTTCCAAGTAGCTGTTATTCTGCAACAAAATTGGTGCCGCTTGGAAAATTTCCAAGCCATTCACCGAGGACGGCGACGGTGCATCCATGTCGTCTTGCAGGCAATACAGCTTTGCGTTATCCTTCAGCGTCAAAGAATGCGTTGTATCGCCAGACTTACCGCCAACTTGTAGTGCCGCGTATGTTCCATTGCCTTTGTACGTTACATTCGCGCTACCATCCAGCACACAAGGTCCGTTCCACTCGCTAGGATTTCCTGCTGGGTTCGTCACGATAATCGTAGTATCCGTAATGTGCAATGCACTGGGCATATAGGTTGTTTTCTGCCCCACGCTAACATAGCTCGCATTCAGCGTTCCTGCACCCTTGATCGTCAGGTCATTCGCGGTCACTTTGCTGATTGTATTGACCGTATTTTCCGGAATATCCAGCACCATCTTAACCGGACTGTTTTGAACGATAATGCCGCCGCTTACGGTCACACCATTTGCGCGGATATAGAATGCCTGTTCTATATCTGCCGCATTATTGCTTCCCCAAATCCAGATTGGCTTACTCGTTGTTCCTGTGAGTTCATAAATTACGTCTCTCTTGCGGAGTCTGATTTCACTATCACTAATCTGGTAATCGTCGTTATCTACGTTACCCCCCCCCACGTCGATGGTGACAGTCGGCATGTCGTCTGCAAACGCCGCCATCGGGACGAAGCAGAGCACCATGCAGAGCGCCACCAGGATGCTCAACACATACTTTTTCATGATTTTCTCCTTTAAATATTTGCCGTTCGATTTGCCGCCAGAAACTTTTCCTCATTTCCGCAGTATTTTAAGCACTTTTAACTATACGCCCCCATCCAAAATTTGTCAAGAAATGCACAGAAATCAAACATCCGCGCAAAAATCGTACAAAAAAGCGCACCGGCTTACCGCCGATGCGCTTGCAGACTATGCTATAAAATCAGTTTTTCTTTTCTTCTTCCTGTTTGGCGGCCTCGTGTGCCTTGTAGGCAATGCCCAGTTCACGCACGGCGACAATCAGAATCGCAACGACCAGGAAGATGGCGGCCATCGTGAGGGCGGAAGCTGCCGCGCCTGCGGCCTCGCTCTTCTCCTTTTTGCCCTCGCTGGCCGGGGAAACGATGCTGATGGTGGCGTAGTTGGTAGCGCTGTCCATCGCCTTGATGCCGGTATCCACGATGGTCTCGCAGATGCTCTGGCAGCGCTCTGCATCGTCATCGGTCACCGAAACATTGATGGTCTGCGTGTCGCTGGGAACCGTCACGGTAATATTCTCGCGCAGATTGTCCACCTTGGTATTGACGGCGTCCTCGTTCTCCACATCGATATCCTCGCTGTCCAGCGCGTACTGCTTGGCGATGGGCGCAATGACAGAGTCGCTGGAAACGATCTGCGAGAAGGAGTTTGCCAGCATACTGATCTTGGAGGACTCGTTCATATCGTTACTAGTGTCGATCACATCACGGTTCAGGTCAACGAACAGCAACGCCGTGGAGGTATATTTCTCTTCCTTAAATACCTTGGCCTTGACAAAGCCGACCACACCGCCGAGCACAAAGAACACCAGCAGCAGCGCAATGTAGCGCTTTGCAATCAGCAGGCTTTTTTTGCAAAGGGTGATGATGTCATAAATGTCCATTTCATCGTCATCGTCGTTCTCATAGCGGACGTAGACGTAGTTGCGGTCGGTCAGCTTCTCCTGGGCGGCGTCCTTGCGGTTCATTTCCTCTGCCATAAACTCTATATCCTTTCCGTGTTGTGTGCATACGAATATAGTTTATAATAACACATTTCCCGTCAAAAATCAACCGCGTTTGGCCAATCACTACTTGATTTTTGGCAGAGAAATCGATATAATAATAAAGTATCCGTATATTTCCGGGGAAAATGTCTCAGTAGCGCAGCCGGATAGGGCACACGTACCCTAAGCGGTTGTTCAATCCTCACTATTTACAATTTCATTTGATATACGCGCCAATAGCTCAGCTGGATAGAGCGTCCCCCTCCTAAGGGGAAGGCCGGGGGTTCGAATCCCTTTTGGCGCGCCAGATAATAACGCCGAAAGCCTTTGTTTTCAAGGGTTTTCGGCTTTTTATTGAGCAGTAAAAGAAAAAATAATCAAGCTTCGCTTGGAGAGGTTTTTCTCTTTTATTGCTGCAAGGTGTTCTTCTCGTACAGGGCGATAGCAAACTCAAGCATCCATTTTCCGGCTGAATCAGAAGCCACTTCCTCAAAGCGTTCTGAAAACAGCGGAAAAAATTCTGATTTTTCTCAAGAAAACGGCCCACTCACCTGCCACAATTCAGAATTTTGCGGGAAGATGAGGCAATAAAAAAGATCCACAACCTAAGTTGCGGATCCTTTTGTCTGAGTGTGATAAAAAAGATACCCTATTATGGAATGGCTTTAACTTCGCTTAAAGCCATTCTCTCTAATGTTTTTCAAAAGCACTTCTTTATTTTGATTCTATAAGAACATTTTTTCTTTTATTGTAATAAATGCGCTTCCTCATATTTACCTAATCGTTTAAACGCTTTTCCCTCGATTTGAATCTTATGATTACATGAGGCATCTAATCCCTCGATGATATTTATGAGTTCTTGGCTGTTCAACGTAATAGCAGTAATAATTTGAAACGGGCCTTTGATCTCCAGTGCTGATTCAATAAAACTCTTCATATCTTCTGGCACTATGCTTTGCTGTGCGGGCTCATCAAAAATAATAACTCCAGGATGATTACCTTGCTTCTCGACTGAAACCTGTAGGAGTGCCATTGTAAAAGCCCAAATCACACGAATTCCATCGCTCGCAGAAGAATCAAACTTCATATCAAACCCATCAATAGTTGGCAAAAGCGATGAGTTCATCGAAATATCAATCCCATTAAAGTTTGACAAGCTTCTATAATGGTACTTCTTTAGATTTTCAATGAAATACTTCTTTAAAAGGGAAATCTTTTCCACATCTAATTCTGAGATAACCTTCCGTGGCAATTTTCCTTTTTGGTCAAGGTACTCATTCCATTTGCCAGACAGTGCCTTCAATTGTTCAATTTGAGAAGTAATTGTATCCCTCAATTTCGATAGGCTCGAAACACGTGTGTTAATTTCTATGCGTTTAAACATGATCGTCTCGGAGGTCTCTGTGTCTACCGTAGTATACAAGTCTGACCGCAACGCATATGCCAAACGTCGTAACGACTGAAGTCTAGCTTCTAAGTCATTTTTTTCTCTGACAAATCTTTCTCGCTCCTCTTTGCGGCTTCCTAATGTAAATTCCAACATCTTTTTTTGCTCTTTAAGATGTCTTATATTTTCTTCTATACTCATAAAACCGTTTACGGTTTCTGCATCAAGCAAATTGTCTTGAATGTGCTGCCTGCAAACAGGGCAAATATTGGCTGATATACTTTCTTCCGCTGTCTCAGAGCCAAATTTTTGGAGCCGCGCAGCGTCATTATTATTTCGGATGTCCGAATCTGTAAATAACAAGTTCTCCTTTAAATGCTCAATTTCTTCATCATAACACGCCAAACTTTTATCAACTTCGTGTAAACGATTCTCGAAGGTAATTATTTGCGCTTGCGTCTTTGAAAGTTCAGTGTTTAATGCTTCAAAATTATCGTTTACCTTTGGCTTCAGACTCCGTAGCCCATCATACTTAGCCTTAAGCGATTAATTAGATCTTAGCCAAATCGAAAGTATCCTTGCATCTGTTGACCGTGAAAGTCCACAAGGAAAACGCGATTATCTTCTCGAAACCAACGACTTGCTGCGCTGAAGTCATTTGCGAAATATGTACAAATTGAATGCCCGGATGAAATGATTCTGTGTCAGCGCATTCTTTCAATTGACAGCAAAAAAGCAGCAAAGCCGACGGTTCAATATTTGAGTAACCAGCAAACCGATATTCTAATGGAACAGCCTGATATTTCCACGCCAAAAGGTCGCAGAGACCTGGCGATGATTCTTCTCCTTTACGATTCAGCTGCACGAGTGCAGGAACTTTGCGATTTAAGAATCTGCGATATCCGAATAGATTCACTACCGGTTGTACATTTATTAGGGAAGGGGCGAAAAAGTCGAGATGTTCCGCTTACCAAACCGTGTGCACAGGTATTGCGCCAATACATTTGTGAGAACCATCTTGATATACCAGAACGCCGCAATGACCAGCTGTTTAC
>NZ_DBMDDV010000003.1:0-124347 GCF_057431175.1 Gemmiger sp.
CACGGTGGAGACTACGGCTGGCTGTCTGGCCGCGCCCTGGCCCCGGATGGCGCCGACCAGCCTATGAACCTCCAGCGCAAGACGATGTACCGCGATATCGACGGTTTCTGTGATGGCAAAGGCGAGATACCCGCCGTGATGGCGAGCTTTGTCTCGCTGTTTCTGCGCGTCGAGACCGTGCGGCAGTTCGGCCTGCCCATCGCCGAGTTCTTCATCTGGTCCGACGATTGGGAGTACACCCGCCGCATTTCCCGCGAAAAGCCCTGCTATGTCGTGCCATCCAGTCGGGTCGTGCACGCCATGCAGAACCCCGGCGTGGTGAATATCGCGAAGGACGTGCCCGCCCGTTGGGCCAGATACCGCTACTTTTACCGCAATGATGTCGTGCTCTACCGGCGGGAAGGAGTCATCGGCTGGCTGTGGCTGCTGGCAAAGGATGCCTGGCACACCGTGCAGGTTTTGCGCGACGGCCAGGGCAGCCGGGCCGAACGCATCAAAATCATCTGGAAAGGCTTTGCTGCGGGGGTCAAGTTCCACCCGCAGACACCGTACCTGCCATGAATCTAACGGAACACATCTGCCATATGGCCGCCCGGTATGACGCGGTGGCTTTCGACGTGTTTGACACGCTCATCAAGCGTGACACTGCCGCGCCGACGAATCTTTTCCGCCTGCGGGGCGAGGCGTTTTATACCGCCCGCACCCGGGCCGAGCGCGAAGCCCGCGCCGCCAAAAGCGGGGAAGTAACACTGGCGGAAATCTACGCCCGGCCCTGCCTTGCGGGTTATGACACCGCGCAGGAGTGCGCTGCCGAGCTGGCCGCCTGCACGGCTTACGCACCGGTGCAGGCCGCTGTGCAGAAATTGGCGCAGCAGGGCAAAAAACTCTATTATATTTCCGATATGTACCTGCCGCAGACGCAGATCAACGCCATGCTGCGCCGCTGCGGCTACACCCAGTTTGCGGGGGGCTTCGCCTCCTGCACCTACGGTGTGCAGAAGCGCAGCGGCAGACTGTTCAAACAGTTTTTGCACGAGACGGAACTGGACGCCAGGCAGGTGCTTTTCATCGGGGACAGCTGGCGCGCCGATGTGGCCGGGGCCGCGCTGGCAGGGATAGCTTCGTGGCATCTGCCCACAGGCCCCGCCCCGGCGTCTGACCTCGATGCCTTTATACAAAACCGGCTGCAACTGTGCAAAACGGCGGGGGAGGCGCTGGGCATTTCGGTGCTGGGGCCGCTGGCTACGGCCTACTGCCGCTGGCTGCATGAACGCCGTGCCGTGCACCCGGACGCGAAACTCTATTTCCTCGCGCGGGATATGTACCTGATGCGCGCAGTATACGCCGCACTGTACCCGGACGAAGAAACCGAATATTTGCGGGTCTCCCGCCGCAGCCTGGCCCCGGCGTTTTTGGCGGCGGGGGATTATGCCAGTGTGAGGGCGGCACTGCCACGGCAAAGCCTGACCGGGGCGCAGATCGCCGCCTACTGCGGTGCAGTCTGCCCGCCGGAGCTGGCTGTACAAAAATTTGACTTGAAAGCTCCGAACACCGCAGAACTGGATATCTTTTTGCAAAAACTGCCCGCCCCGGAAAACGCCGAGGCCGTGACCGCCTACCTGCGCCAAATGGGCGTGCGGGAGGGGGATATCCTGGTGGATATCGGCAGCGGCGGCACGACCCAGCTGCTGCTGGAACGGTTGCTGGGCGTGCAGCTGCACGGCTTGCAGCTCTCGGCAGACGAGCGCCTGCGCAGCCGCTTTGACGAGACGCGCACCGAGGTGTTCCTGTTCGGCGGTCAGCCCGCTCCGCGCCTGTACTGGGCAGGTCAGCCGATGCTGGAACGACTCATTTCTGAGGATGTTGGCGCGACGCTCGGCTATCGGGCGGCAGAGGACAAAATAGAAGCAGTCGCGGCGTCCCAGCCTGTCGCGCCGCTGCTGGCGGGTATCCAACAGGGCGTGCGGAACTTCGCCGTTGCCTGGCGGGACAGCGTGCTGCATGATTGGCCCATCCCGCCGGAACGGGCCATTGCACCGTTTTTGCAGCTGGTGGAAAGCCCGACTGCTTTACAGGTAAAATTGCTGGGAGATTTGACTGTCGAGGATGGCGGTGTGTATCCGCTGGCCGCCCCCGAGAGCGCCGCCCACTACCTGGCCCACCCCAGGGACGTAAAACGCGATCTGGCAGAAGCGCGGTGGAAAATCGGCTTTTTAAAGCGGCTGGCCCCACTGCCGCTGCCCTACGGGAAAATCTATCTGAAACTCAAAAAATGATCGGGAAAGGAGGGATACCATGGCAAAAATCAGCGTCATTTTACCGGCCTACAACGCCGAAAAGACCCTGCGCACCGCCGTGGAGTCCATCCTTTCCCAGCAGGTGCCGGGGATGGAAATCATCATCGTCAACGATGGCTCCGCCGACGGCACGGCCCGGCTCTGCCATGTGCTTGCCAGCGAGAACGACTGCATCCACGTCATCACCCAGAAAAACGCTGGCATCTGCGCGGCCCGCAACCGCGGGCTGGAAGCCGCGGGCGGCGAGTTTATCGCTTTCTGCGACGACGATGATCTGTTCTGGCAGGGGGCACTTAAACTGCTTCTGCAGACTGCAGAGGATTCCCACGCCGACATTGTGCGCGGCGGGTATGAGCTTTTGCGCCAGCGCCCGGACGGCACCTTTGCCGAGCAGAGGCATCCCACCGGGCAGCCTTGCACAATAGAGTTGGGCAAGGGCGGCTATGGTGCCTTTTTGGAGAACAGCGGCCCGCAGTTTGTCTGGAACGCCCTTTACCGCCGCACAGCGCTGTTGGGCCTGCGCTTTAATGAGCGGTGCAGCTTCGGCCTGGAAGATTTCGTCTTTAACGCTGCGGCCTATCGGCGCGTCTGCAAGGCGGTCTACATCCCGCAGGTAGTCTACCGCCACTTTGAGGGGGCGCAGAGCACCTCCTGTGCGCGGACGGCGCAGGCACTTATGGGGCGCATCCGGGCGTTGGAACCCTGGATGGAGGCGGAATTTCACGCCGCCCAGCGCTGGTGCAGCCCCGACGAAATGCAGGCTGTGTGGAAAAACCGCCGCGCCCAGGCCGTGACATTTTTGATGCACCAGCTGCGGGATGCCCGCGCCCCCGATCCGCTGCGTCGGCAGGCGTGGCGCACCCTGCGGGAAGTTCTAGCCCCATACCCAGGCGGAATGCTTGACATTTTGCACGATGCAGGAAACAATAAAAAGCAGACGGCCGCGCTGCTCTTATACCAGCTGCGGCTGCAAAATCTGTACGATTTGCTGACCATCAGAGAGGAACAACTATGAAAACGATTCTTGTCACCGGCGCGGCCGGGTATATCGGCCGCCATGTGGTCAAAAATGCCCTGGATCGCGGCTATAAGGTCATTGCGGCAGACTTCAACTTTAAAGGTGTGGACGAGCGCGCCGAGTTCTGCGATGTGCCGCTGTTCAGCGGCGACGCTGACCTGTACCGCAAACTGGGCAGCCCGGATATCTGCATCCATCTGGCCTGGCGCGACGGCTTCCGCCACAATTCGCCCGCCCACATGAAGGATCTGTCCAGCCATATCGTGTTCCTGAACGCCCTCATCGACGGCGGCCTCAAAGATTTGAGCATCATGGGCACGATGCACGAGGTCGGCTACTGGGAGGGGGCTATCAACGAGAGCACGCCATGCAAGCCCCAGAGCCAGTACGGTATTGCCAAAAACGCCCTGCGCCAAAGCATGATGCTGACGCTGGAGGATGCCCCCTGCAAGCTGCATTGGCTGCGGGCCTACTACATCACCGGCGACGAAGCCCACGGCAGCTCCATTTTTGCAAAAATCACCCAGGCCGAGCAGGACGGCAAAAAGACCTTTCCGTTCACCAGCGGCAAGAACCTCTATGATTTCATCGATGTGGACGAGTTGGCAAACATGATTGTGGCGGCCAGCGTGCAGGATGAGATCAATGGCATTATCAACGTCTGTACCGGCAAGCCGATGAGCCTGGCCGAGCGGGTCGAGCAGTTCCTCAAAGACAAGAACTATAAAATCAGGCTCAACTACGGCGCATTCCCGGATCGCCCCTACGACAGCCCGGGCACTTGGGGTGACCCGGCCAAGATCAATAAGATTCTGTCCATGGATACCTACAAAAAAGCATAAAAGAGCATAAAAGGAAAAACGCAATGAAACGATTGGGCATCTTTTTCTTTTACGAAAAAAACGGCGATGTGGATGATTTCATCACCTACTATCTCGCTGACCTGAATAAGAACCTGACCGAGCTGGTCGTCGTCTGCAACGGCAAGCTCAGCGCACAGGGCCGCGCGGCCTTTGAACAGTTTACCGACAACATCATCGTGCGCGAGAACAAGGGCCTCGACGTCTGGGCCTACAAAACGGCGCTGGATTCTTACGGCTGGGCGAAGCTCACTGAATTTGACGAGATCGTCATGACGAACTCGACCTTGATGGGTCCGGTGCGCCCGCTCAAGGAAATGTTTGACGCCATGTGGGAAAATCAGGATCTCGATTTCTGGGGTCTGTCTATCCACCACGGCGCAAAGTCGAACCCCTTCAAGGGCAAGCACCTTTATAACTATCTGCCGGTGCACATCCAGTCCCATTTCATCGTCTACCGCCAGCGCTTTGTCAAGGCCCCTGAACTGCAAAATTATTGGGACAATATGCCGATGATCGAAAGCTACACCGACTCGGTGCAGCGGTACGAGGCCGTGTTCACCAAACAGTTTGAGGATAAGGGCTTCAAGTGGGACGTCTATGTCAAGACCGACGATTTGAAGGAGTTCACCGACTATCCGCTGCTCGTCTGCCCGACGCGCCTTCTGCGGGAGAAAAAGTGTCCGCTGTTCAAGCGCCGCAGCTTTATGCACGAGCTGGAAGCCTACCTCAACTATACAGCGGGGGAGCCGGTGCAGGAACTGTACGCTTACCTACGGGATGAGACAGACTATCCGATGGCTCTCATCTGGAAGAACATGATCCGCACGATGCACCCCCACGACTTCACCCGCAGCCTGGCCCTGACCCGCATCATTGAGCCGACTGTGCTGGATGCCGTTACGGCGGAGAGTATCTGCAAAAACCGCCGCATTGCGCTGGCCATGCACCTCTATTTTATGGATATGCTCGACCAGAGCAAGGCGTTTGCGGCCAAGTTCCCGCCGGAGACGGACGTTTTTATCTCGACGAGCAGCGCCGAAAAAAAACCGCAGATCGAAGCGGCCTTTGCTGATTTGAACCTGCACAGCGTCACCGTGACCGTGGTGGAAAACCAGGGCCGCGATGTGGCCGCGTTTCTGTGTGACCTGGCCCCGCAGCTCAAAGACTACGACTATGCCTGCTTTATGCACGACAAAAAGGCCATCCAGACCAAGCCCGGCAGTGTGGGGGCCAGCTTCGGCTATGTCTGCAACGAGAACGTTTGCAAAAATGCAGCCCATGTGCTGAACGTGCTGTGTGAATTTGAAAAGGATCCCTACCTCGGCATTCTCTGCCCGCCGTACCCGACGCACGGCTTGTACTTTATGAATATGTGCTCCGGCGGCTGGGGCCCGAACTTTGAGAACACGAAAAAGCTGATGAAAGATCTGGGCATCGATATACCCATTTCCGGCGAAAAATCTCCCATTGCGCCCTACGGCAGTGTGTTCTGGTTCCGCCCCAAGGCGCTGGAACCGCTGTTTGCCCACGGCTGGCAGCATTCGGACTTCCCGCCCGAACCCTTACCGCAGGACGGCACCATCAGCCACGCCATCGAGCGCATTTACCCATTTGTGGCCCAGAGCGCGGGCTACTACCCGGCGGTGGTCATGAGCAAAAACTATGCCGTGACCCACAACGACACGATGCAGGCCTACGCCAGCGGCATGATCCGCCCGCTGGCCCGGGTGTTCGACTGCACGACCTTCTACGGTGCGGAAAACTCGGCCACAGGCTTTGCCTACAAAAAGCACCACCTGTTCAGCCACTATGGGCCGTACTCCGACAGCAAGCGCCGCCACGCGCGGAACTGGCTGCGGGACAACCTGCCCGCAGGTTCCTACAAGGTCATCATCAACACCAAGCGTGCCATCTTTGGACCGCACGAAGGCCCCTACGAGGACTGACCCCTTATGAAACGACTGGTCATCTATTTCCATTACGACCCGGCAGGCCGCATCGATACGGCCTGCCGTATTGCTGTGCAAGCCATGCAGAAGTACGCCAAGGTGCTGTTTGTTACCAACGGCACGCTGACCCCGGCGGACCGCGTCTGGGTGCGGCAGGCGGGCGCAGGCCGCATTGAGCGGGACAACACCGGCTTTGATGTAGGTGCTTACAAAGAGGCTCTGCTGACCCTTGGCCGGGAGAAGCTGACGGAGTATGAGGAAGTCATCCTCATGAATTTTACGCTGGCGGGGCCTGTCTGTCCGCTGGGGCCGATGTTCGCCGCTATGGACGCGCGGGCGGAACTCGACTTCTGGGGCCTGACGCGCCATTATGCCATGCAGAGCCGCCGCTTTGGCGGCGCGGTGCCGGAACACCTGCAATCCCACTTCCTGGCGCTGCGGCCGCGATTATTCAACAGCGACGCCTTCTGGGACTATTGGCAGCAGATGGCGCTGCCCGCAAGCTATGAACAGTCGGTTATCCTGCACGAAACGCGGTTCACGCCGTACTTTGCTGCCAAGGGCTATATCTGGGATACTTATGTAAATACCGACGATTTGTGCGGCGTTTTCGTCAACCCCATCATGGCCTGCCCGGCAGAACTACTGCAAAAACGGGACTGCCCGTTTTTCAAGCGCCGCAGCCTGTTCACGCCCTATGCCGACGAGCTGCGCCGCACCGATGGCTGCGCGGCGGGGGAACTGTACCGCTATGTGAAAGCGCACACGGAGTTTCCCGTTGACCTTTTGCTTGCGTCGCTCTTGCAGACACAGCCCATGGCCGCACTGGCAAAGAACCTGCACTGGAATTACGTGATAGCAGAACCCGCCGCCGAAGTGCCCGACCTGGCCGCGCTGGGTCTGCGCTTGTTGCGGTACACGCTGCCCGCCGCCGACCCGGTGACGGACTGGTACAATAAAAAGGCCTCTGCCGACGCGGACGCCCTGCTGGGCCGCGCCGCGCAGCTGTTTGAAAAAAAGCCGCTGTTGGGAGTGCTCAGCCCGGCGCTGCCGTTGTGGCCGGGCTGCGCCGCAGCCCGGCGTACCCAGTGGCAACGCGACGCCCGGACACTGGCCGAAAAAGCCGCCGTGCCTGTTGGCAGCGACCCACTGCCTGCACCCAACTGCGGCTGGCTGCTGGTGCGGGAGGCTTCCTTCCTCGACGGCATCCCGCCCTGCACCACCCAGCGCGACGCCTGGCAGCTGGCCCTGACAGCCCAGGCCGCCGGGTATTATGCCGCCGCCTTTGAAACCGCCGCCCAGGCTGCCGCGCGGGCGGATGTTCTGGATGTGTACGAGGCCGATGCCGCTCGGCCTGCCGCCGTGGCCAAGCATCTGGGGCGGCTCATCAAGCACAAACTGCAAAAGTAAAAGGGGAGAAGAGCCATCAAAAAGCAACGCCTTTTTTATCTGGACCTGGTCCGCGCCGTGGCGCTCATCTGTATTCTGGTCGTGCATTTCAATGCGACGGTCACAGGCTATTTCACATTGCCGCATAAAATTTTCACCAGCAACCTGCCGCTGGGCATTTACTTGGGGGATTTCGGCTCATCGCTGTTTTTTATCGTGTCCGGCGCGTCACTGGCGCTGACAGTCCCGGCAGAGCAAAGCCCCCCGCAATTTTACAAAAAGCGGGCAAGAGCTGTCTATCCGCTGTTCTGGCTCGCGTGGTTCGTTGTGTTCAGCTGCCGGTTCGTCACGCGCCCAGGCAGTTTCGGCGGGGCCAGGACCGTCACGCTGGTGCTGACCTTTTTGGGCCTTGACAACTTCGCCGTTGCCGCGGGGTGGGTCGGCATGGACTTTGCCTGCGTAGGCGAGTGGTTTTTAGGCAGTATCCTGTTTTTATATCTGCTGTTCCCGCTTCTGCAGCGGGCCTTGCGCAAAAACGCCTGGCTGACTTGGGTTGTGACGCTGGCCGTGTGTATCCCGGTACACCTGCTGGGCTGGGATGCGCGGCTGGTGGCCGTACATATCCCGGAATTTCTCTTCGGCATGACGTTTTTGATGCTGCCGAAAAAAGCGCAGTACATCTTGGCTCCGGCACTGCTGATGGCGGCCATCCCGGCTAAAGGATGGGACGGCAAAATCACCTGTGCGTTGGCAAGCATGGGGGTGTTTATCCTGCTGGCGCTGGTGTCGACGCTGCTGGATCGCCCCTGGCCTCGTGCGCTCGGCGCAGAGCTTGCCAAAATTTCCTACGCGGTGTTCCTTGTGCATCATGTGCTCATCCAGGATATGGCATCCCACTTTGACTTGGCGGCGCTCTCCCGCAGGGACACAGCGTTCCTCTTCATTATCTATCTGGCGGCAGCTTTTGCCGCGGCCAAGGCGCTGCTCTGGCTGCAAACAGCCCTGCGCGGGGCGTTTGCCAAACTGCGCCCCCAGACATAAAACCTGCTGCCCGCTGTTTTTATCCAAAAACAGCGGGTATTTTTTTAACATTGTACACCTGCGCCCTCTGTACAAAAATCGGCAGGTACGGTATAATAAGTAATAATGTTCTACAAAAAGGAAAGGGGCGTTCCACTGTGTCCGAATTCTCTGTTTCCCTGGCAAAGCTGGCTGAGGAAGCCAATCTGACGACCGCCTACACCCCCTGTGAGCTGGACAAGATTCAGGTCACGGCAACCGAGGTGTACCGCCCGGGTATCCTGCTGGCCGGTTACTATGAAAACTTTGACAACAAGCGCATCCAGATCATCGGCCTGACCGAAATGTCCTATCTGGATGAGTTGTCCACTTCGCTGCGCAACACCCACCTGGAAAAGCTGTTTTCCTTCCAGCCGCCGGCTGTTGTGCTCACGCGCGGGATGCGGCCCATGTCCGAAATGATGCAGTATGCCAAGCAGTACGGCGTGCCGCTCCTGATGTCCACCGAGATGACGTCTGCCCTGATGGGCCAGCTCATCACGACCTTGAACACCGAGCTTGCGCCCCGCATCACTCGCCACGGCGTATTGGTCGAGGTCTACGGCGAAGGCATCCTGATTCTGGGCGACTCCGGCGTCGGCAAGAGCGAGACGGCCATCGAGCTGGTCAAGCGCGGCCACCGTTTGATCGCCGATGACGCCGTTGAGCTGCGCCGGGTGTCCTACCGCAAAATCCTCGGCACCGCACCCGCCAATATCCGCCACTTTATTGAGCTGCGCGGTATTGGCATTATCAATGTGGCCCGCGTGTTCGGTATCGGTTCAGTGCGTTCCAGCGTTGAGGTCGAGATGGTCGTTCAGCTCGAACCCTGGGACCGCACAAAGAACTACGACCGCACCGGCCTTGAGACCGAGTATTATGATATCCTCGGTGTCAAGGTGCCCAGCATGCTCATCCCGGTCATGCCCGGCCGTAACCTGGCTGTTATTCTGGAAACGGCGGCCATCAACAACCGCCAGAAGGAAATGGGCTACAACGCTGCCAAGGAGCTGCTGACCCAGCTGGGCCTGGCGGACGATATCTCAAAATAAAAGAGGTTTTTCCATTCCATGCAAATGATTGCAGACCTGCACACCCATACCCTGTGTGCGACCCACGCTTACAACACCTTTAACGAAATGGCCGTAGCGGCCAAGGAAATCGGTTACTGCGCCCTGGCTGTGACTGACCACGCGCCCGCTATGCCCGATGCGCCGCACTCGTGGCATTTCTCCAACTGGAGCGCCATGCCCCATGTGATCAACGATGTCGTTATGCTCTACGGAGCCGAGGCCAATGTCATGGACACTAAAGGCGGGTTGGATATGCCTGAGAGCCAGCTCAAAGACCAGGATTGGGTCGTGGCGTCCATTCACAGCTCCTGTGTGCCGGGCCTGCTGACCCGCAAGGAGGCAAACCGCCTCTGGCTGGCCGTGGCGGAAAACCCTTACGTAGATATCATCGGCCATTCCGAACAGGAAAATTACCGCTACGACTACGACCTTGTCACCAAGGCGTTTGCCAAAAATCACAAGGTCGTGGAGCTGAACGGCAACTCCTTCAATGTCCGCAAGGACGGCATCCCCAATATGCGCGCTCTGCTGGCGGCCTGCCTGCAAAGCGGCTGCCATATCGCTGTGGACAGCGATGCCCACAGCACACACCAGTTGAAACACGGCCTGACAGCCCTCTACGCCATGCTGGAAGAGATGGATTTCCCGCAGGAGCTCATCGTGAACGCCACGCGGGAAAACTTGGTCCGTGAATTGAAATTGCATAAAAAACCCTGTGCAGAAAAAGTAGGAGGAATTTTATTATGAGCAAGTACACTATTGGTATCGATCTGGGCGGCACCACCATGACCGCCGGCTTGGTCAACGAGAACTACGAAATCGTCGCCAAGACCACATGGGCTACGCGCCTGCCCCGCCCGGCGGAGGATTTGGAAAAGGCATTGGCAGACCTGTGCCGCACCGTTGCCAAAGAAAACAAAGTTGACTTTGCCGATATCAACTATGTGGGCATCGGAACCCCCGGCAGCGTGAACTTCAAGACCGGCTTTGTCGGCTTCAACACGAACTTCGGCTACTATGACTGGAACCTTGGCCCCGACATGGAAAAGATGCTGGGCTGCAAGGTCTATGTGGAAAATGATGCCAACGCCGCCGCTTACGGCGAGTACATTGCGGGCGGCGCCAAGGGTTATAACGACGCAGTCGTCATCACCCTGGGCACCGGCATCGGCAGCGGCATCATCCTGGGCGGTAAAATCCTGCGCGGCTTCAACTTTGCGGCTGGCGAAATGGGCCACAACGTCATCGTTAAGGACGGCATCCAGTGCACCTGCGGCCGCAAGGGCTGCTGGGAGCGCTATGCCTCTGCCAGCGCACTGACCCGCGAGACAAAGGCCGCCATGCAGGCCAACAAAAACACCATCATGTGGACGATGACCCAGGATATCGACCATGTCAACGCCAAGCTCGCCTTTGACGCCATGGCTAAGGGCGATGAGACGGCAAAGCAGGTCGTGGACAGCTGGATCGAGTATGTCGGCGTCGGCATTGCAAACGTCATCAACACCTTTGAGCCGGAGGTCATTTGCATCGGCGGCGGCGTGTCCAACCAGGGCGAAGTCCTGCTGGCCCCGGTTCGCGCATATGCTGAGAACGAGACGAAGAACATCACCACCGGCAAATTCCCCAAAATCTGTGCCTGCACGCTGCATAACGACGCGGGTGTTATCGGTGCAGCCGCCCTGGGAAATTCTATTTAACAGCAGTTTTTACGGAGGTTTCCATGCAGGAACAAACGATCACGGCACTGCGTGAATCACTGGCGGCGGCAGGACTGCCGTTTGTGCAGGACGAGCCGCTGGCAGGGCACACGACATTCAAAATCGGCGGCCCGGCAGCGTTCTGGTGTACGCCGCATAACGCGGAGGAACTGCGCAGCACGCTGGCCCTCTGCCGCGAAAACGGCGCGCGGGTCTACCTGCTGGGCAACGGCTCCAACACATTGTTTGACGATGCAGGGTTTGACGGCGCAGTCATCGATATGCGAGGCGTGGCCGAGATGGAGCACTCCGACGCAGACAACGATGTCGTGCGCATCACCGCCGGGGCAGGGCAGACCCTGGGCCGGCTTTGCAGCAAGGCCCAAGCGCTGGGCCTGACCGGACTGGAATTTGCCTGCGGCATCCCCGGCACGGTGGGCGGCGCGGTCTATATGAACGCCGGTGCCTACGGCGGCGAATTGAAGGACGTGCTGGAAAGCGTGACCTTCCTGGATGACAACTTACAGCTGCGTACGCTGCCTGCGGCGGATCTGGCTATGGGCTATCGTACCAGTATTTTTGAACAAAATCCCGGCTGGTGCATCCTGTCGGTCACGGTCGTTCTGCACCGCGGCGATGGTGCTGCCGTGCTTGCCAAGATGCAGGAGCTGCTGGGCAAGCGCAAGGAAAAGCAGCCGCTGGAGTGGCCCAGCGCGGGCAGCACCTTCAAGCGGCCCGTGGGCGCGTTTGCGGGCAAGCTGATCGAGGACTGCGGCCTGCGGGGCTTTACCGTGGGCGGCGCGCAGATCAGCGAGAAACATTGCGGCTTTGTCATCAACCGCGGCGGCGCGACCTGTGCCGACGTGGTAGAACTGACTGAGCAGGTCAAACAAATCGTGAAGCAAAAGACCGGCTTTGTGCTGGAACGTGAGATTCGCGTGGTAAAGTAAGAGAGCGGTGGTGGAAATGAACTTTCTGATCGTGACCGGCCTGTCCGGCGCGGGCAAGTCTATGGCTGTCAATGCGCTGGAGGATATCGGCTTTTTCTGCATTGATAATATCCCAGTGGCATTGCTGCCGCGTATCGTGGACTTTGCCCTGCAAGGCGAGAACCAGCTCAGCCGCGTGGCGGTCGTTATGGATGTGCGCGGCGTGCGCAGCATCGAGCAGCTGAAAGCCGCTCTGGACGACCTGGATGCCAAGAAAATCGATTACGACATCCTGTTCCTGGATGCGAACGATTCCGTCATCCAGCGCCGCTACAAGGAGACACGCCGCCAGCACCCCATCACCATCAGCGAGAAAGTCCCCATCACCGAGGCTATCGCCAAGGAGCGCAAGCTATTACAGCCTTTGCGTGAGAAGGCAAAATATGTCATCGACACGTCGCTGCTTTCGGCGGCGCAGAACCGTGAGCGGGTGTGCAGCCTATTTCTGGACAAGGGCGAAAGCCCGATGGAGTTGATGGTCGTGTCCTTCGGCTTCAAGTACGGTCTGCCACAGGAGGCAGACCTGGTGTTGGATGTGCGCTGCCTGCCAAACCCTTTCTATGTGCCGGAACTCAAGCACAAGACTGGCCTCGACCAGGAGGTCGTGGACTACGTCATGAACTCCGAAGCGTCGCAGGAGCTGCTGCGACGCTATGAGAGTATGCTGGAATACGCCCTGCCGCTCTATGTCAAGGAGGGCAAAAGCCAGCTGATGATCGCGGTGGGCTGCACCGGCGGCAAGCACCGCTCCATCACGTTCGCACGGAAGATTGGCGAGTTCTGCGAGAAACTCGGCTATGCCCCCAGCGTGCAGCACCGCGACGTGAACCGAAGTTTATAATAAGGAGACCACCACCTTGAGCTTTTCTCAAGAAGTGAAAAACGAAATACTGCGCCGCAAAATCAGCAAACCCTGCTGCAACATGGCCGCCGCGTATGCGGTGGCCTGTTTTGGCAAATACTTTGATGACCGCGGTGTTGTCTTACAGACCGAAAACGAGGGCGTTGCCCATTTTGCCCAAAAGCTCTACCGTCGCTGCGGTGTGCAGGGCACTGTTATCAGCAAGGAACGCCCCACAGGCCCGGTGTATGAGTTCAGCGTAAAGGACCCAGCCGAGGTTGCCAGGATGCTGGCACTGTTTGGCCACACTGGCAAGGAGCCTACCCTGCGCATCCGTCCGGAAAATTTCAGATGCCAGAACTGTATGCAGGCATTTATCTCCACGGCGTTTTTGTGCTGCGGCACGATGACCGACCCTGAAAAAAGCTACAATCTGGAATTCCTCTCAACCCGGCATTACCTTTCCCAACAGCTGGAAGCCATGCTGGCCGAGCATGATTTTCATCCCCACCGCGCCCTGCGCAAGGGGGCCAACACCATTTATATCAAGGCCGCCGACCATATCGAAGATCTGCTGACCTTTATGGGGGCGGGCGGCGCGGCCATGCGCATTATGGATCAGCGTGTTTACAACGAGATGCGCAACAAGACGAACCGTCTTTCCAACTGCGAGACAGCCAACCTGGGCAAAAGCGTCCAGGCCGCCGTACAGGTGCAGCTTGCCATTGAAAAGCTGCAGGCGGCGGGAGCTATGAACACCCTGCCCGAGGCCCTGCGCCACACCGCCAAGCTGCGGATGCAGTACCCCGACCTGCCGCTGGCAAAGCTGGCCCAGAAGTTTGATCCGCCGGTGAGCAAAGCCGGGCTTTCCCACCGGATGAAGAAGATACAGGAGGCTGCCGCCCGCCTGGACACGGCCCCTGACGAAAAGGAAACACCCCATGCCTGAAACGACCCCGAGACAATTCACACACCTTCATGTCCACACCGAGTACAGCTTGTTGGACGGTGCCTGCCGCATTGACCGGATGTTTGACCAGCTGAAAGCGATGGGGCAGACGGCGTGCGCTATCACCGACCACGGTGTCATGTACGGCTGCGTGGCTTTCTTTGATGCGGCCAAAGCGGCGGGCATCAAGCCCATCATCGGCTGTGAGGTCTATGTAGCCACCCGCACCCGCTTTGATAAGGTTAACCGTATCGACGGCAACAACCACCTGATTCTGCTCTGCAAAAACGAGACAGGCTACAAGAACCTTATCAAGATGGTGTCTGCCGGCTTTACCGAGGGTTTTTACTCCAAGCCGCGTATCGATAAGGAACTGCTGGAAAAGCACCACGATGGTCTGATTTGCCTGTCCGCCTGCTTGGCGGGCGAGATACCCCGCGCGATTCTGGCAGGGGACTATGACCGCGCCAAGCAGACAGCGCTGTGGTATCGGGACTTGTTCGGCGAGGGCAACTATTACATCGAATTGCAGGACCACGGCCTTGAAGAAGACCAGGTCGTGCTGCCACAGCTCATCCGCTTGGCGCGGGAGACCGGCATCCCGATGGCGGCAACGAACGACGCCCATTATATCACCAAAGAGGACGCCAAGATGCAGAGCATTCTGCTTTGCATCCAGACCGGCAAGACCATCAACGATGTGGATCGGATGGAGTTCCAGACCGACGAGTTCTATCTGAAATCCACCGATGAGATGTACGACCTCTTCTCCATGGTGCCCGAAGCCTGCGAGAACACGAACAAAATTGCCGAGCAGTGCAACTTCGCGTTTACCTTCGGCGAGACGAAGCTGCCGTACTTCAAAGCGCCCGACGGCATGGAGAACCAGGCATATTTTGAAAAGCTCTGCTGGGAGGGCCTGGAGCGCCGTTACCCCGGTAAAGTGACCGATGTCCTGCGTGAGCGCCTGACCTATGAGATCAACGTCGTCAAGACGATGGGCTACACGAACTACTACCTCATTGTCTACGACTTTATCAACTACGCCAAAAGCCACGATATCCCGGTCGGTCCGGGACGTGGCTCCGGCGCGGGCAGTCTGGCGGCCTACTGTGTCGGCATCACCGATATCGACCCGATCCGCTACAACCTGATCTTCGAGCGTTTTTTGAACCCAGAGCGCGTCTCAATGCCCGACTTCGACGTCGACTTCTGCTACGAGCGCCGCCAGGAGGTCATTGACTATGTCAACGAGAAATACGGCCGTGACCATGTGGCCCAGATCGTGACGTTTGGTACGATGGCCGCCCGCGCTGCCGTGCGCGATGTGGGCCGCGTTATGGGCATGAGCTACCAGGATGTGGACCGGGTGGCAAAGCTCATTCCCACCGACCTGAAAATGACGCTGAAAAAGGCGCTGGAAGTCAGCCCCGATTTGAAAACACTCTACGACGGCGACAGCCAGGTGCATGAACTCATCAACACCTCGCTGAAAGTCGAGGGGATGCCGCGCCATGCATCCACCCACGCGGCGGGCGTCGTCATTACCCGCGACCCGGCCACCGAGTATGTACCGCTGTCCACGAACGACGGCTTGCCGGTCACCCAATTCAACATGGTGGAAATCGAGCGGCTGGGCCTTTTGAAAATGGACTTTCTGGGTCTGCGCACGCTGACCGTCATCCATGATACCGAGATGGCCGTGCGCCATACCAAAGATCCGGATTTCCGTATTGCAAACCTCGATTACGACGACCCCGACACCTACGCCATGCTGGCAAAAGGTGAGACGGAGGGCATCTTCCAGCTTGAATCTACCGGCATGACCCAGGTGCTTGTCAGCATGCGGCCAAAGAACCTGGAAGATATCATTGCCTTGATTTCGCTCTACCGCCCCGGCCCGATGGATTCCATTCCGACCTACCTGCGCAACCGCAAGGACCCTTCCCAAGTGACCTACAAAACGCCGCAGATGGCGCATATCGTTGACGTTACCAACGGCGTTGTCATCTACCAGGAACAGGTTATGCAGATCTGCCGCGAGTTGGCCGGGTTCAGCTTCGGTCAGGCTGACAATGTCCGCCGCGCAATGAGTAAGAAAAAGCTCAAGGTCATGGAGGCTGAACGCGAGCACTTTGTCCACGGCTGCAAGGAACCGGGAAAGGAGTGTGCGGGCTGCGTGGCCAACGGCGTGCCCGAGAACGTTGCCAACGAGATTTACGACGATATGATCAGCTTTGCGTCGTATGCGTTCAACAAATCCCATGCCGCTTGCTATGCCTACGTGGCATTCCAGACGGCGTATTTAAAGTGCCACTATCCGCATGAATTTATGGCGGCACTCCTGACCAGTGTGCTCGATAATACGTCAAAAGTTATTGAATATACGACCGAGTGCCAGCGTCTGGGCATCAAGGTCCAGCAGCCGGATATCAATATCTCCCGCGGCGGCTTTACGGCGGATGGCGGCCTTATCCGCTTCGGCCTGAACGCCGTCAAGAGCGTGGGGCGCGACGTAATTGACGCCGTCATTAAGGAACGCACCCACCAGCCTTACCGCAGTCTGTACGATTTCTGTAAGCGCTTGCGGGGCGGCGGCCTCAACCGCCGCGCGCTGGAAAACCTCGTCAAGGCCGGTGCATTCGACAACCTCGGTGCTACCCGCCACGGTATGCTGGAAAGCGTCGAGGGCATCTTGAAGAGCGTCGAGAACGATGCCCGCCAGAACCTGGACGGTCAGATGGATCTTTTTGGCCTGATGGGCGGCGGCAGCGACGACAAGCCTGCCGACGATTATAAAATCCCGAACCTGCCGGAATATTCGGCTGGCGAACTGCTGAAAATGGAAAAAGAGGTGTCCGGCCTCTACCTGTCCGGTCATCCGCTGGACGCCTACCGCGCCCAGATCGCGCAGATAGCTACCTGCACCATCGCCCAGCTGCTGGGGGAGGACGCCAAGCAGTTTGACAACCAGACTGTCACCTTTGTCTGTACCATCGTCAAGAACAAAATCATGACGACAAAGTCCAACACCCTGATGGCCTTTACCACCGTCGAGGATCTGACCGGCAGCATGGAGATGATCGTTTTCCCGCGCATCCTGGCAGAGTGCCGCGCAGCCTTGCAGGAAAACGCCGTCGTCGTCGCCAATGGCCGCGTCTCCGTCAAGGAGGACGAGGCCGCCCGGTTGCTGGTCGAGGGCGTGCAGCCCATTGACAGTTATGACCCGAACAAAAACTTTGGCATGAACCGTGTCGAACGTGTCAAACGCGAGACCAGCGGGGGAGGGGCCGCCGGGTATTTCCTGACCGTGCCTGCTCGGGACTGTCCGGAAATGCACAAGGTTGAAAATCTTTTGTGCAACATCTTTGACGGCGGCACAGTCAAGGTATACTTCCGCTTCCTGGACACCGGGAAAGCGGTGCTGGCCCGGCACATGGCAATCAAGGACGACCCACTGCTGCGTACAGAATTGGAGCGGATTTTGGGCAAAAATTGTGTAAAAGTTCAGGATATCGAACAGTCTGCAAAATAAATCCATGCGTTTTGCGCGATTTGTCCATAATTACCAAGGCCAAAGTGTGGTATAATGTGGATGGTCACGAGATTGTTAAAAATTTATTGTAACGTGATGACCGCGCCTGAATACATCGTACATTTCAGGCGGGTCCATAGTTCCCGAAATAGGAGGGGCTCGCTTTATGGCTAAGGAAATCAAAACGATCGGTGTTCTCACCAGCGGCGGTGACGCACCTGGCATGAACGCCGCTGTCCGTGCAATCGTCCGTGCAGGTATCAGCAAGGGCTACCGCATGATGGGCATTCAGCGTGGTTACAACGGCCTGATCAATGGCGAAGTGTATGAAATGAACGTCCGCAGCGTGTCTGAGATCATCCACCGCGGCGGCACGATTCTGTATACCGCACGCTGCCTGGAGTTCAAGACGAAGGAAGGCCAGGCCAAGGGCCTTGCCCGCTGTAAGGAACTGGGCATTGACGCGCTGGTCGTCATCGGCGGCGACGGCTCCTTCATGGGTGCCCGTGCGCTGGCAAACCAGGGCATTCCCTGTATCGGTCTGCCCGGCACCATCGACAACGATATCGCCTGCAGTGAGTATACCATCGGCTACGACACGGCCATGAACACCGCTGTCGAGGCCATCGATAAGCTGCGCGACACCACCCAGAGTCATGACCGCTGCTCGGTCGTTGAGGTCATGGGCCACCACGCTGGTTATATTGCACTGAACGTTGGCATCGCCACCGGTGCGGTTGCCGTTTTGCTGCCGGAGATCCCGTTCGACTTTGAGCGTGACATCCTCGACCGTATGCGCCAGACCCAGGTCACTGGCAAGAAGCACTTCATCATCATCGTGTCCGAGGGTGTTGTCGGTGCCCAGGAGCTGGCCAATCAGATTCAGGCGGCTACCGGCGTTGACTCTCGTGCCACCGTTCTGGGCCACATCCAGCGCGGCGGTTCTCCCACGGTGCGCGACCGTGTGAATGCCTCTCTGATGGGCTACCACGCCATCGACCTGCTGGACAAGGGCATTTACAACCGCGTTGTGGCTGTCTCTGGCGACAAGATCGTCGATTACGATGTCAACGTTGCGCTGTCCATGCACAAGACCATCGACCGCGACATGATCGAGATTGCCAAGGCTATTTCTATCTGATGCTTGCAAGGGCCGCATCCCATTTGGGGGCGGCCCTTTTCTATAAAATATTTTATAAGTTTTTTTGCAAAAACCTGTTGACATTTGCGAACAGCTTTGCTATAATAACACACGTCGTCAGGAGCAAACATCCCAGACGACGCCAGCTGTGGGGGATTAGCTCAGCTGGGAGAGCGCTTGCATGGCATGCAAGAGGTCACCGGTTCGATCCCGGTATTCTCCACCACAAACCCGCCTGATAGAGTTTCTGTCAGGCGGGTTTTCTTTTTATTTTACCCGACAGACGAAAAATCCATCAGCCTTATCACAGGCAGCGTAGAATACCTCGCTGCGTTGGCCGATGCCCTGGGTGTGGAGCTGGGCATCCAGCCAGCGTTCATCCCGGCCTGCAGCCTTTAAATTGTCCTGCATGAGCTGACCGTCGATAATTAAATCATACCAGATGCTGGCGGCGTCGGGATGCAGCTGCATGTCCTCGGGCGTCAGCGGGCGGTTGAGACTTTTGGGCAGAAAGCTGATTTGCCCGCTTGTCTCCAAAATGGCTGTTTCAATTTCGTTCGGGTCAAAGTACCCGGCTATCCGGGCCTGGCCCAAAAACTCATTTACATCAATAGCGGCCCGCTGCAAGGCTGTTTTTGATATCACGCCGCCGTCCATCAGGATCAGGCTGCGCCCGCTCCAAAAGCTGCGCATGGCGTTACTTTTGCAGGCAGTATAGTGTACAAGCCAGGTGGCAAGGATATAGATGATAAGCGCCGACAGGGGACGCCACCACTGCTCTAAGTCCGTCGCCAGTTCGGCCCCGATAGAACCTACGGTGACGGCATTTAAATAGTCAAAGGGGCTCATCTGTGCGATCTGCCGCTTGCCGCCGATTCGGGTGAAAACGAACATTACCACCAGGGACAGCAGGCTTGTCAGCACGACCTGCCGGATCTCTACAAAAACATCTGCCATAAAAACACTCCTCTCCGTGTTAGGTTTTGCGCATCTGGGCGCTTTTATGCGGAAAAAAGCGGTTGACAAGAGGACAAAAACGGCATATAATAAGCCTGTAAAAAGGAAAATAGCGATGAAAGGGCCAATGCCGCCCCTCCGCTTTTCAGAGAGAAAGCCGCTTGGTGTAAGGCTTTCAGCGTGAACACGGCAGAGCCACCCCGGAGCTTTCGGCGTAGAGCCGAGCGTACCTGCGGCGTTAACGCAGACACAAAGCGGTGGTGCCAATGCTTTACAGCATGGCGCCGCAAACCGGGTGGTACCACGGAAGCATAACAGCCTTCGTCCCTGTATTGGGGCGTGGGCTGTATTTTTTTGTGGCGGCACTTATTCGCAATTTTATGGATTGGAGAACACAACCTATGCAATGGACCGGATTGAACGAACTTCGCGAGAAGTACCTGCATTATTTTGAGACGAAGGGCCACCTGCGCCTGGGCAGCTTCCCGCTGGTGCCGAAAGATGACCCCAGCCTGCTGCTGATCAACAGCGGCATGGCCCCCATGAAAAAATGGTTCCTCGGCCAGGAGGAGCCTCCGCGCCACCGCGTGACCACCTGCCAGAAGTGCATCCGTACCCCGGATATTGAGCGCGTCGGCATCACGGCCCGCCACGGCTGCTTCTTTGAGATGCTGGGCAACTTCAGCTTCCAGGATTACTTCAAAAAGGAAGTCATTCCCTGGGCTTGGGAGTTCCTGACCAAGGAACTGGAAATCCCCGCTGACCGCCTGTATATCTCCGTCTACCAGGACGACGACGAGGCCTACGATATCTGGACGAAGGAAGTCGGCATCCCCGAAGATCACATGGTCCGCCTGGGCAAAGAGGATAACTTCTGGGAGCACGGCTCCGGCCCCTGCGGCCCCTGCTCTGAAATCTACTACGACCGCGGCCTGAAATATGGCTGCGGCAAGCCCACCTGCGGTGTCGGCTGCGACTGCGACCGTTTCATGGAGATCTGGAATCTCGTGTTCAGCCAGTATGACGCCGACGGCAAGGGCAACTATGAACTGCTGGCTAAGCCCAACATCGATACCGGCATGGGCCTGGAGCGTCTGGCCGTCGTCATGCAGGACGTGAACAACTTGTTCGAGGTCGACACCGTCGCCGCTGTTCTGAACCATGTCGAGCGTATTGCCGGCAAGAAGTACGGCGAGAACGAGAAGGACGATATCTCCATCCGCGTTATCACCGACCACATCCGTGCTACCGTCTTTATGGCCTCCGACGGCATCCTGCCCTCCAACGAGGGCCGCGGCTACGTCATGCGCCGTCTGCTGCGCCGCGCTGCCCGCCACGGCCGTATGCTGGGCATCAACCGCCCCTTCCTGACCGAGCTGGTTGACACTGTCATCGAGTCCAGCGAAGCGGGTTATCCCGAGCTGCGTGAGCATGAGTCCTATATCAAAAAGGTCATCGGCACCGAGGAACTGCGCTTTGGCCGCACCATCGATGCTGGACTGAACATCTTGACCGGCATGATGGGCCGCCTGAAGGAAACCCACGAGAAGGTTTTGTCCGGCGTTGAGGCATTCAAGCTGAACGATACCTTCGGTTTCCCGCTTGATCTGACCCGCGAGATCGCCGCCGAGGCAGGCCTGGCCGTCGACGAGGCTGCGTTCCACATCGAAATGACCAAGCAGCGTGAGCGCGCCCGCGCCGAGCGTCTGGCAAAGGATATCTCCGGTTGGAGCGCTGACCTGTTCGGCGAGCTGACCGCCGATGCCACCCAGTTTGACGGCTACGAGACCTTGAGCGAGAAGGCCAAGGTCCTGGCCCTGTCCGACGGTGAGGAACTGGTTGACGCCATCGCCACCGACGAGGCAGGCGAGGCCAAGGACGGCGTTCTGGTCGTTCTGGACCGCACGCCGTTCTACGCCGAGATGGGCGGCCAGGTCGCTGACCATGGCTATCTGGTCAGCGGAGACGCCAAGCTGAAAGTCACCCAGGTTAAAAAGACCCCGAAGGGCTACTTCGTCCACACCTGTGAGCTGCTGGACGGCACCATCCATGGGGGTGACGAGGTCACGGCCTCTGTCGATGAAAAGCGCCGCGCCGCCATCTGCCGCAATCACACCGCCACCCACCTGCTGCAGAAGGCCCTGCGCGAGGTTCTGGGCGAGCATGTCCACCAGGCCGGCAGCTACCAGGACGACCGCATCACTCACTTTGACTTCACGCATTTCAGCGCGGTTTCTCCGGCTGAACTGGCTGAGGTCGAGCGCCGTGTCAACGAGAAGATTTACGAGGCTCTGCCTGTCACCGTCAAGAACCTGCCCATCGAGGAAGCCAAGAAGATGGGTGCTATGGCGCTGTTCGGCGAGAAGTACGGCAGCGTTGTCCGCGTTGTCGACGCTGGCGGCTGGAGCACCGAGTTCTGCGGCGGCACCCATGTGACCAACACCGCACAAATTGGCTGCTTCAAGATTTTGAGCGAGTCCAGCGTGGCCGCCGGTATCCGCCGCATTGAGGCCACTACTGCCTTCGGCGTGCTGGACCTGCTGGATGACCGCACCGAGACGCTGGCCAAGACCGCTGTTGCCCTGAAGGCCAACAACCTGAAGGACGCCCCGGCCCGCGCCGAGGCCCTGGCTGCCGAGTTGAAAGAGACGGCCAAGCAGCTGGAAATCCTCAAGGCCCAGATGGCCTCTGCCAAGATCGATGGTCTGTTTGAGAATGCCGCCGACATCGACGGTGTGCGCATCGTCTCCGCTTACCTGACCGGCACCGGTGCTGACACCTTGCGCGATATGGTCGATAAGGTCCGCGACAAGGCCCCCAATGCTGTTACGGTTCTCATTGGCAGCGACGGCAGCAAGACGATGATGGCCGTCGGCGTCTCCAAAAACGCCCTGGCCCGCGGTCTAAAAGCCGGTGCCCTCGTCAAGAAAATCGCTGCCATCGCAGGCGGCAACGGCGGCGGCAAGCCCGACTTCGCCATGGCCGGTATCCGCGATACCAGCAAGATCGACGACGCGCTGAACGCTGTGCCCGAGATCGTCAAGGCTGAAATGAATCAGTAATTTTCCACGATAAAATCCACAGCAAAGGAGGGATTCCGAATGGAGGATTGCCTGTTCTGCAAGATCGCCGCGGGCGATATCCCCTCGAACAAGCTGTACGAGGATGACAAACTGCTGGCGTTCTACGACATTGACCCGCAGGCTCCAGTGCATTTCCTGGTTATCCCCAAGCAGCACATCGCGTCTGCCGCAGCCCTGACCGAGGATGACGCCGCGCTGCTGGGCCACATCTACGCCGTTATTGCGCAGCTGTGCAAAAAGCTGGGCGTCGATGAGAGCGGCTACCGCGTTGTCACCAACGTGGGCACCGACGGCGGCCAGAGCGTGAAGCACCTGCACTTCCATGTGCTGGCAAAGCGCAGCCTTGCATGGCCTCCGGGCTGATGCCGAGCGCTGTAAGCACACTCGTGAAATTATAAAGAGAGGTAAACCAACATGGCAGATACCTATACACTGCATATTGCAGGCCTGACCCGCGAACTGCCCATCTGCAAGGTCAATGACCACATGGACATTGCTGCCTTCATCATGTTCAGCGATGTTGAATTGACCGAGGCCTGCGCCGCAGCCCTGCTGAAAAAGGCCCCTGAGTTTGACGTTATCCTGACCGCCGAGGCAAAGGGCATCCCACTGGCCTACGAAATGGCACGTCAAAGCGGCAAATATTGGATTCCTGCCCGCAAAGGCCCGAAGCTGTATATGCGCGAGCCCGTCATTATCGAGGATCAGTCCATCACCACCGCCGGCAAGCAGATGTTGGTCATCGATAAGAAGGATATCGAGTATATGGACGGCAAGCGCATCCTGATCGTGGATGACGTTATCTCCACCGGCGGCTCTCTGCACGCGTTGGAGACGCTGGCCGCCAAGAGCACCGGCACCGTCGTCGGCTGCTGTGCAGCACTCGCCGAGGGCGATGCTGCCAAGCGCACCGACATCTTCTTCCTAGAGCCGCTGCCGCTCTTCCTGCACTAAGCAATGAAACGAAAGCTCGGTTGGTTCGGTCTCGGTTTTGCCGGGGCTGAGCTTGCTGCGGCCATTCTGCCGCCGCTGGTCTGTGTGCCCGCGGCGGCATTTTTGGTATGGCTGGCCTTTTTCAGCAGGAAAAGGCGCAGAGATCATGGGATCCCCCTGCTGGGGGCGGTGTGTGGCCTGGCGTGGTTTTTGATGTTCTCCCTTGTCTGGGTGCGGCCCGCCAGGGCGCTGGCCGGGCAGACTGTGACCTGCACGGCGGTCGTTGAGACAGATGCCGATGCCTCGTACAGCGAGAGCAGACTGCGCGGCACGCTGCGGCTGACTGAGATCGACGGCAGGCCCGCCAATGTCCGGGTACAGTGTTCGTCGTTCCCCGGGGAGAATGCAGGGGAGCGGTTCACGGCGCAGTTTGCCCTGGCCGAACTGCCCGACAACAAATACCGCCTGAGCCGCAACAGCAAGGGCGTCTATTTGCAGGCGGAATACCTGGGCAGCTACCAGCCCCTTGCGGCAAGCCGTGCGCCGCGCTTTGCGCTGTACCGGCTGCGCCAGCGGTGGAGCGCTGTCCTGCGCCGCTGGCTGCCCCGGCAGCTGGACGGCATGGAAACCGCCATGCTGCTGGCAGACAAAAGCCGCTTGGACGATGCCGTACAGCAGGCCTTCCGCACAGCGGGGGTGTCGCACCTGCTGGCGGTATCGGGGCTGCACCTGGCGCTGCTCTGCGGGCTGTTTAGCTTTGGCCGCAGGTGGAAATTTTACAAGCCGCTCATCATCCTGCGCGGCGCGGTGGCGCTGTTCTATGTGCTGCTGACCGGGGTGCCTGTCTCGGTGCTGCGAGCAGGGCTGGTGTTTGCGGTGGCGCTGGCGGGGGACTTCCTGCTGCTGCCGTTCGACCTGCTGACGGCAACCGGCTTTGCGGCTATCTTGATGGGCCTGCAAAACGCCTACGCGCCCTGCGATATCGGCTTTCAGCTGTCCTTCTGCGCCGTGCTGGGCGTACAGGCAGCCGCCGCGCTGACCCGCGCCGAGGAGCGGGCAGCGGAGGACAAGCCCGCCGCAGTCAGGCTGCTTTGCCGCCTGGCAGAGCCGGTGCAGAGCGCCGCGCTTGCCAGCCTTGCCACATTGCCGGTGCTGGTAGCCCACGGCATGGCTGCCAGCCTGGCGGGGCTTGTCTGCAACGTACTGGTCGTCTGGATGCTGCAGCCCGCGCTGCAAATGGGTATCCTGTTGTTGGCAGTCAGCGCTGTACCGTTTTTGCTGCCGTTTACGAACTTGACCGCGCTGCTGCTAAGTCTGTGGCTTAAACTACTGCTCTGGTTGGTAGAGCGCTGTGCCGCGCTGCCGTTCGCGTCGGTTTGCCTGCCGCAGCGGTACACGCTGTTTGTGCTGGCGGTGCTGGGTATGCTGGCGGCTGCCTACTGGCATGCTAAAAAGCTGCGGGCCTGCCTGCCCGCAGTGGCCGCCTGCGCGGTGCTGGCTGTGGGCATGGGACTGTGTATGCAAAGGGACGTTGTGCAGCTGGCTCTCGTGGGTGCGGTCAACAACCCCTGCGTGGTCTGTGTGCAGAATGGAAAGGCGGTGGTGTTTTTCCGCGGCGGGGAGAGCAACCTGGCCGCCGTGAAAAACTACCTTGCCGGGCGCAGCCGGGGCGAACCGGCCCTGCTTGTTGACCTACGGGCCAAGCCCACCGAGTTGGACTTCGCCGCCGCCGAGGTCGTGACGATGCAGGAACAGCCCGACTTTGCAACACGCCCGGTGCTTGACGGATTGGCGCTGGACCTGTATCATAATAAAAGTGCCAGCCTCGCCGTGCTGGAGGTGGGCGGGCGGCATATCGCCGTGGGTGCGGGTAATATCCAGCTGGCGGAGCCTGTGCGGGTGGATGTGCTCTGCGCACCGGGCAGTTGGCCGGACGCCGTGCAGCCGGACACCGTTTTGTACACCAGCACCGCGCCGAAATGGCTGGACAAAGCCGAAAACTGCACACTGCGCTATGGCGAAGAGGAGCCGGGCTTGACCCTGCGCCCCGGCCGCAGCATACTTTGGGAGGAGGCACAGACCGTTGCTGTACAGTGAAAATGAACTCAATAAGCGTCTGAAAGCGGGCTGCGGACTGTACTATTTTTACGCATCGGACGAAGCACTCGTCCACAACGCCGCGCAAAAGGCGCTGAAATTCCTGAACCAGGATGACCCCGAAACCACCGTGTTGGACGGACCGACACCCGCTGTGGAGGAAATCGTGCTGGCTGCCGGTACGATCTCCTTTTTCGGCGGGCGGCGTCTGGTGCTGATGCCGCTGGTGCGTCCCTCGACCTACTCGGACAAGGATTTACAGGAGCTTTGCGATACGCTGTCTGACACCGAGAACGCCATCTTTGTGATGACGAGCGTCGTCGAGGAAAGCTACGGCAAGCTGCGCCCCGGCAAGCGGGAGCAAAAGCTCATCAGCTGCTGTGAAAAGCTCGGCTACTGCGTGCAGATTAACAAGCCCACAGGTGTGGCCTTGCAGGCTATGGCCCGGGACTGGGCGAAGGAGAGTGGCGCGGTCTTTGCGCCGGGGGCAGAAAACGCCCTGCTGACCCGCTGCGGCGACGATCAGTTCCTTTTGAAAAACGAGGTGGAAAAACTGGCTGCGCTGGCAAACTACGGCACTATCACGCCGCAGATGGTGAGCGAGATTGGCACCGTGACGCTGGACGCAGATACCTTTGACATGGTCAAGTTGCTGACCGGCGGCCAGGCCGACAAGGCCCAGCAAAAAATGAAAACGCTGCTGGCGCTGCAAAATGACCCCATCATGATCACGGGCGCACTCATCGCAAACTATCTCGATTTGTACCGTGTGTTGCTGGGCCGCCGCAGCCGCCGCAGTCTGGCCGATGTGGCAAAAGATTTCGGCTACAAGGGCAACTGGAACTACCGCCTTAACAACACTGAGCGCACGGCCTCGCGGTTCAAGCGTGGCCAGCTCGAACGCTGCCTGCACATCCTGCAAAAGTTGGACACTGACTTGAAAAGCAGCAAGCTGGACGCAGAACTGCTGATGCAGAAGGCCCTGTGCGAGTTGGCGCTGGCAGGGAGGGCGTGATGCTGAAATTGGAACAGGCCCTTCTGGTGGAGGGAAAATATGACGCCGCGCGGCTGGCAAATCTTGTGGATGGCACGATCTTGACGACCGATGGCTTCCGCGTGTTCAGGGACGGCGCATTGCAAAAGCTGCTCAAACGCATTTCCGCGGCGCAGGGACTTATCATTTTGACCGACTCTGACGCGGCGGGGTTTAAGATACGTCACTTCGTCACAGGGTTAGTGGGAGCGGAAAATGTGCTGCAAGCCTATGTGCCCGCCATCCCCGGTAAGGAATCCCGCAAGGCAGAACCCGGCAAGGAAGGTCTGCTGGGTGTCGAGGGCGTGAACAATGATTTGATTTTGCAGGGGCTGGAAACAGCGCTGGCAAGCAAAACTACTTGTCAGCAGAAAACCGCACAGCTGCGGCCCATAGCGTATACCGACCTGTACGAGTGGGGCATTTCCGGCACGGCCAACAGCGCCGACAACCGCCGCGTCTTACTGCGTCGTCTTGGATTGCCGCCGCGCCTGAGCAAAAAAGAGCTGCTGCAAATTCTCAATACGCTTTACACCTACGACGCGCTGAACGCGGAAATCGAAAAAATAGGAAGATAAAAAATGTCCGAAACCGAGCAAAACGGTTTCGGACTTTTTTGTATCACTCAAACTTCCAACTTTTCCAGCTCGGCCATCCACAGGGTGTTGCAGGCGTCGCTAGGCATACGCCAGTCGCCGCGGGGCGACAGCGTGACAGAGCCGACCTTCGGGCCGTCGGGTAGGCAGCTGCGCTTGAACTGTTGGGCGAAGAAACGGCGGTAGAAATTCTTCAGCCAGGCCAGCAGCACTTCCGGCTCGTACTTGCCGTCAAAGGCCGTGCGGGCCAGGTGGTAAATCTTCGTTGGGCTGAACCCAAAGCGCAGCACGTAGTAGAGGTAAAAGTCGTGTAATTCATACGGACCAACGAGCTTTTCTGTCTGCTGGGCAATCGTGCCGTCGGCGGCGGTGGGTAGCAACTCGGGGCTGACCGGCGTGTCCAGGATATCCACCAGCACGTCCCGCAGTGTATCGTTGCCACAGGTGTCGGCCACATACTGCACGATATGCCGTACCAGCGTTTTCGGCACGCCGGCATTGACGCCGTACATACTCATGTGGTCGCCGTTGTAGGTGGCCCAGCCCAATGCCAGCTCGCTCAAGTCGCCGGTGCCGATGACAAAGCCGCCGTTTTTGTTGGCATAGTCCATCAGTTCCAGCGTGCGCACGCGGGCCTGGCAGTTTTCAAAGGTGACGTCGTATTTGTCGGCGGGCTGGTCGATGTCGGCAAAATGGCTCTTGACGGTCTCGGTGATGTTGATCTCGCCAAAGGTCACGCCCAGAGCCTCGCACAAAATCTCGGCGTTGGAGCGGGTGCGCCTCGTCGTGCCGAAGCAGGGCATCGTCAGCGCAATGATATCTTTGGGGGCGCGGCCCAGCACATTGCAGGCACGCACGGCCACCAGCAGGGCCAGGCAGCTGTCCAGCCCGCCAGAAATACCCAACACGCCGCACTTAGCGTGGGTGTGCTCCATACGCTTGGCAAGGCCCTCAGCCTGGATGCGCAAAATCAGCTCGCACCGCTCGGCGCGGGTGGCGGCGTCCTGCGGCACAAACGGCGTGCAGGAAACAGGGCGCGTCAGGGAAAACTCTACCGGCGGCAGCTCAAACTCCACGGTGGTATAGCCGTCCGTCTCGGGCATAAAGGTCGTGTTGCGCTGGCGCTCCTGTACCATGCGGCCCAGGTCCAGCTCGGTCACGGCGTCCTCACCCGCAAAGGGGGCGGTGTCGGCCAGCAGACTGCCGTTCTCGGCAATTAGATTGTGCCCGGCAAAGGTCATGTCGGTGGTGCTCTCACCGTGGCCCGCGTCGGCATAGAGATAGGCGCAGAGCAACCGTGCGCTCTGCCCGCAGACCAGCTCACGGCGGTAAGCGGCTTTGCCGACCGTCTCATCACTGGCAGAGAGATTCGCCACCACCGTGGCCCCTGCCAGCGCATGGGCGCAGCTGGGCGGGACGGGCGCCCACAGATCCTCACACACCTCGGCGGCCAGCACAAAGGCGGGCATCTGCTTACAGGCAAACAACAGGTTCGTGCCAATCAGCGTTTCCTGCCCGGCCAGCTCAATGCACTCCGGCTCACGCATACCGGGGATGAAGTGGCGCTTCTCGTAAAACTCGCCATAGTTGGGCAGGTGCATTTTTGGCACAAGGCCCAGCAGTTCACCGTTGCAGAGTACCGCCGCGCAGTTGTAGAGCTTGCCGTTGTGGCGTACCGGCAGCCCGACGAGGACAACGAGGTTCAGCCCTTCGCTGGCTTTCAAAATCGCGGCAAGGCCGTCCTCGGCCCCGCGCAGGAGCGTTTCCTGCAAGAACAGGTCGCTGCAGGTGTAGCCGGTCAGCGCAAACTCCGGCAGGCAGAGCAGCTGGACGTTTTTCTCGGCGTATTCGCGCATGACGCCGATGATCTGGTCGGCGTTGTAGGCGCAGTCGGCCACGCGCAGGGCGGGGCTGGCTGCGGCGGCGCGGATGAATCCATTTTCAAAAGCGGGAAAGCTGTACTTCATAGCCAAACTTCCTTTATCATAATATAAAACTATCATAGCACAGCAGGCCGCTTGCCGCAAGTATGTGTTTTGTGTGCAAAATATAAATTTCAAAAAGTAAGATATACTTGACAAAATGTAATGCAAATGATATAGTAAAGCCACAGCAAGAGGAAAGGAACGTAAGGCTATGGCAAAAAACCTGAAGCTGAAGGCCGCCCGCGCCGTGCGCGATATGACGCAGGCGGATCTGGCGGCGGCGGTGGGCGTGTCCCGCCAGACCATCAACGCCATTGAAAAAGGGGAGTATAACCCCACGATCAACCTGTGCCGCAGCATCTGCAGGGTGCTGGGCAAGACATTGGACGAGCTGTTCTGGGAGGAATAAGCAATGAATCTGAGGGAAATTTTTAAGCGCGAGAATCTGGACGAAATGCAAAAGCAGACCCTTTTGAAGATCGAGTCCCGCGGCTTCTGGGGGCTGTGGGTGCTGCTGCTGGCGGCGCTTATCATCGAAAGTCTGCTGGGCTTTGCCCCGCGGGAGATGGCGGCAGAATGGTTTATCTTTATGCTGGGGAGTGCCTATTCGGTCATAAGTGATCTGCGTGCCGGTATCTGGGACCGCCACCTTAAGGCGAACACGAAAACCAATGCCGTTGTGTCCGTTGCGGGCGGTGCTGCCGTGTTTGTGTGGGGGCTTATCAAATTTGCAGCGCTTGGCACGGGCATTGCGGTGCTGCAGGCGGTCATCATGGGGGTCTGTACCTGGGTGCTGTGCTTTGCATTGCTGCAGCTCAGCATGAAGGCTTACAAAAAGCGCCACGCTGAACTGGAAAACCCCAAGGAGGACGACGATGAAAACGAATAAAAAAGAGCTGACTGTCTTTGCGCTCTGTGCTTACGCAATTCCGTTTCTGATGATGCCGCTTTTGTACATCTGCCTGCAGAACGGGCAGGATACAAGCATTTTTGCCAACGCCCAGATGTTCTACCCGGCGGCGGGTGTCATGCTGGCCTTCCTGCTGGCGCGGCGACCGGATACGCCCAAGCGGTTTTACAGTCTGCACATCGTGTCCGCCGTGCTGATGCTGGTTATGAGTGTGTTGTCCGTGGCTATGCCGCAGACGGGGTGGCTGACCATTGCCAACGTTGCCATTATTATTGCCTCGGTGCTGGGCTGGATACTGCTGCTGACCGAGAAAAAGGAGCGCCGTGAAGCCTACGGCTTGCGCCTGCACGGCAAATTTTTGACGGCACTTGCTATCTGCGTGTACTTCCTCGCAGTCAAGACCGGCATGGTGTTCCTCTCGGTGGCAATGCAGGGCGGGGATACCTGGGCCAACTACCTGGCCTACTGGCGCAGCCCCACACCGTGGATCATGGCGATGGCGCTGATTCCCAATTTCTTTCTGTCCTTCCTGCCGTTCTTTGGCGAGGAATACGGTTGGCGCTGCTACCTGACGCCCGCCCTGCAAAACCGCTTCGGTGCGCGGCGCGGTGCGCTGGCCGTGGGTGTGCTGTGGGGCTTGTGGCATCTGCCGCTGAACCTGTTCTTTTACAGCCCGGAAACAACCTTGCAGAGTATCGCGTCGCAGCTTGTTGTCTGTATGACGCTTGGCGTGTTTTTCACATTCGCCTACGAAAAATGCGGCAAAAACATTTGGGTGTCCATACTGCTGCATTATTTGAACAATAATATGATTCTCGTCTGGACAGGCACGGCGGATATCTCCAACCAGGTCATCCACTGGGCGGACGTGGGTGTCAGCGCCGTGATGTATGCGGCCGTGTTCCTGCCGTTTTTGGCGGCAAAGTGCTACCGCCGTGGGGAAAAGGCGGTGTAATTCTACGGAAATTCGATAACAGAAGTGCATAGTAAGCTTTGCATCACCAAAACAAAATAAACCCCGCCGGGCATTCCCAAAAGAAAAGCCCGGCGGGGTTGCTGCTTCTGCTATTAAATTACACCGCAAACGCCTTGTGCAGTGCGTCGAGGGCGGCGTCCTCGTCCTGTTGGCGGATGAGCAGGGAAATGTCCAGGTCGCTGGTCGTGATGAGCACGATCTCGACATTGGCACCGGACAGGGCAGCCAGGGCGCGGGCGGCCACGCCGCAGCTTGTGACCATTTCCTCACCGAAGAGGTTGATCTTGCTGTACCCGCCGGAAACAAGCGGGGGATTGGCCTTGGCCGCAGCGGGCAGGGCCTTCATGACAGCGGCAAAGTTGTCATAGCTCGTGGTGAAGCTGAAGTCCACCGCTGCGCCGCGCGGGGCGCTCTGGCAGATCATATCCACCACAATGCCTGCCTTGGCGAACACATCCAGATGCTCGGCCAGGCTTTGGGCGCTGTACTGCGCACCGGGAAAGGTGGTGAGCATGATGTTCTGCTCACTGTTGATTTTGCTGACACCGTACATAAACAATCATCCTTTCTATGCAATATGTTAATCCAACGTAATAAACTGCTCATCAATCGCACCGTAAAGCACACTTTCAATGTATGCGCGGGAGAGGGTAAACACGCCGTGGGCTGCGCCCAGTTCGTCGGTATACTGGCTGTACGGGATGACGCGGATATTCTTGTAGCCGGCCTCATACTGGCTGATGACGCAGTGCAGCTTCGGGTCGCGTATCGTGATGCTGGAACTGCCGTCCGGCTGGGTCGTTTTGTCAAAGTAAACGTCCAGAATCGCACCGATGGTATTGTCGGCCGAGGACTGGGCGTTGATAAAGTTGCCCAGGCTGTACACCACAAAGGTCGTGTTGCCGTTGGCCCCGGTCAGCCATTCGGCGTTCTGCACCACATGGGGGTGGGTGCCGATGATAACATCAACGCCCTGATCAGCCAGCCATTGGGCGGTCTGCTTCTGGAAGTCGTTGATCTCGTGCGTGCCTTCGGTGCCCATGTGGGCGCTGACGATGAGCACATCACAGTTGGGGCGCATATCGGCAATCTGCTTGGCAATCGTCTCCCGGTCGTCGAGGTACACAACGCCGTACTCCGCGCCCGAGGGCGTCGGCAGGCCGTTCGTGTGTTCGGTGTAGGATAGGTAGCCGAAAGTGATGCCGTTGACGGTCTGGTAGACGTAGTCGTCGTAGGTGCTGAGATTGTAAAAGCCCATCGTGACGACATCGTCCGGCATGGCGGCCCAGTGCGCCATGGAAGCCTCAATGCCTGCCGCACCCTTGTCGTAGCTGTGGTTGTTGGACAGGCTGAATACCCGGAATCCCAGATTATACAGCGTGTCGGTGATGGCCCCGGGCGTTGAGAACATCGGGTAGCCGCTGGCGGCAAACTCATCGTTGACAAGTGTTTCCTGATTGAGCCAGTTCACGTCAAACTGGTCGTAGTAGCCCTGCATCGCGGCATAGGCGGCGTCAAAATCGTAGTGGTCGCCGCCTCGTTCTTTCGCCTGCAAGAAAATACCGTCGTGGATCAGGTCGTCGCCGGTCGCGGAAAAATGCACAGTCTCCACGGTGGGTGTCGGCTCGGGCGTTGGCTCCGGTGCAGTGGTGGGTTCCGGGGCAGGCGTTTCCATCATGACCGGCTGCGGATTGACGGCAGGCAGGGTCACAGGCTCATTGACTGGGGCCAGCAGGGAGCCGACTATCGTACCGCCCACGCCCAGTGCAATTACCAGGCAGGCGGCAAGGTCGTTGCCTTTCATTCGCATACGAGTTTACCCCGCAGCAGGTCGGTCATCGTGTAGTAACCGGGGGCCAGCGCTGCAATGTAGAGCGCGGCCTGCACGGCACCATCGGCAAAAACACCGCGGCTGCCTGCACTGTGGCTCAGGGTCACGACCTCGTCGGGGCCGCAGAACAGCACATCGTGCTCGCCCACAATGCCGCCGCCGCGGATGGAACTGATACCCAGTTCCTGCGCACCGCGCTTCTGGCGCACCTGGGAGCGGTCGTAGACGTACTCATACTTGCCGCCCGCCTCGGCGTTGATAGCATCGGCAATCATCAGTGCCGTGCCGCTGGGGGCGTCCAGCTTGTTGTGGTGGTGCTTCTCGACAATTTCAATGTCGAACTCTCCGCCAAGGATCTTCGTGGCCTGGCGGGCCAGTTCGATCAGCACATTCACGCCCACCGACATATTTGCACTGCGGAAGATGGGCACCTTGGCGCTGGCGGCCTCCAGCACGGCCTCATCCTCCTTGGACAGGCCGGTGGAGCAGATGACGCAGGGCAGGCCGTTCTTGGCACCGTACTGTGCGGCGGCCACCGCCCCGGCGGGGGAAGAAAAGTCGATGATAACGCCCTTGCAGGGCAGCTCGGCAAAGCCTGCGTAGACCGGGATGCCGCCCACATTGCCCGCCTCACGGTCAACACCGGCCACGACACGGCAGTCGTCACGCGCACCGATTTTTTCCAGCAGGGCGCGGCCCATGCGGCCATAGATGCCCTGAATGATGATATCCGTCATTGTTACGTCCTTTCGTGAAAAAAGCGAAAAGCCGACCCGCAAAAATGCAGTGGGTCGGCTGTGAAATTATTTCAGCAGGCCGAAATCCTGCATGGCGTTTTCCAGCTGTGCTTGCACAGCGGCAGAGGAGGCGACCAGCGGCAGACGGCATTCACCGGCCTGCCAGCCCAAGCGGTTCATGGCCCACTTGACCGGGATGGGGTTTACATCGGCAAACAGCGCCTTGATGAGAGGCAGGGCTTTCAGCTGCATGGACAGGCTCCCGGCGGTGTCACCTGCAAACCACTTGGCGCAGATGTCGTGGGTGTACTGGGGCGCGACGTTGGACAGCACGCTGATGACGCCCTTGCCGCCCAGTGCCAGCAGCGGCACAATCTGGTCATCGTTGCCGGAGTAGATGTTCAGGTTATCCCCACAGGCCGCCGCAATCTCAGCCACCTGGCTGATGTTGCCGCTGGCCTCTTTCACGGCGTTGATGTTCGGGTGTTTGGCAAGCTCGGCCAGCGTGGCGGGGGTCAGGCTGCAGCCGGTGCGGCTGGGCACATTGTACAGGATGCAGGGCAGGTGCACCGCGTCCGCAATGGCCGTGTAGTGGGCGATAAGGCCTGCCTGGCTGGTCTTGTTGTAGTAGGGCGTGACCAGCAGCAGGGCGTCGGCACCGTCGGCCTCAGCCTGCTGGGACAGCCAGATGGCGTACTTGGTATCGTTGGAGCCGGTACCCGCAATCACAGGCACGCGCCCGGCAACCTTTTTGACCGTATAGCGGATGCACTCGGTATGCTCCTCGTCGGTCAGTGTCGGGGACTCACCGGTCGTGCCGCAGATGACGATGGCGTCAGTGCTATGGGCAATCTGGTCCTCAATGATGCAGCCCAGCTCGTCATAGTTGACGCTGCCGTCTGCGTTCATCGGGGTGATGACGGCCACGGCGGCTCCTGTAAAAACGGGTTTCTTCATACGAATTTCTCCTTACACCAAAGCTGCTTGGCGCAGCAAATCAGTCAAAATAGCCCTTGGCGGCCAGCAGTTCAGCCAGCAGCACACCGCCGCCGGCAGCACCGCGCAGCGTGTTATGTGACAGGCAGACAAATTTGTAATCGTACTGGGTATCCTCGCGCAGGCGGCCGATGCTGACAGCCATGCCGTTTTCAAGCATACGGTCGAGCTTGGGCTGCGGGCGGTCGTTTTCCTCAAAGTAATGCAGGAACTGCTTCGGGGCGCTGGGCAGGTTCAAATCCTGTGCCGGGCCGTGGAACTCCTTCCAGGCCTGCAAGATTTCTTCCTTGCTGGGCTTATTTTCAAAGCGCACGAACACTGCACCCATGTGGCCGTCAGAGACCGGCACACGCAGGCACTGGGCCGTAAAACGGGGCGCAGTGGCAGGAACGATCTTATCGTTCTCGATGCGGCCCCACAGCTTCAGCGGCTCCTGTTCGCTCTTCTCCTCTTCGCCACCGATGTAGGGGATGACGTTGTCGAGGATGTCAGGGAAGGTATCAAACGTCTTGCCAGCGCCGGAAATGGCCTGGTAGGTGCAGACCAGCACGTCGGTGATGCCATACTTGCGCAGCGGATGCAGGGCAGGCACATAGCTCTGCAGGCTGCAATTCGACTTGACAGCCACAAAGCCGCGCTTGGTGCCCAGGCGCTTGCGCTGGGCGGGGATGATCTCGATGTGGTCAGCATTAATCTCAGGCACGACCATCGGCACATCAGGGGTGAAACGGTGGGCGCTGTTGTTGGACACGACCGGGCACTCGGCCTTGGCGTAGGCTTCTTCCAGCGCCTTGATCTCGTCCTTCTTCATGTTGACGGCGCAGAACACGAAATCGACCTTGGAGGCGACTTCTTCCACGTTGGCGGCGTCCAGCACGACCATCTTTTTAACGCTCTCGGGCATGGGAGTCTGCATCAGCCAGCGGCTGCCGACGGCTTCCTCATAGGTTTTTCCTGCGCTGCGTGCACTGGCCGCGAGGGCAACCAAATTAAACCAGGGGTGATTTTCCAGCAACGTGATAAAGCGCTGGCCGACCATACCGGTTGCACCGATAACACCAACATTGTACTGTTTCATCCTGACTAAGACCTTCCTTTCACGATACCCTTCCTTATATCTATGCGAGTTCCCGTAAAAATTTGCACAGATAATAAAAAAACCGGCTTGAAAACCGGCACAAAATGCAATATAATATCATATTGCATATAACACAGCGCAACACACTGATTTACAGTGTGACAGTCCCGCACCTGTTTGGCTGCGGACCCAGGCGGATGCGTGCCGCGCATCACCTTCGGCGAAGGACCCTTTCCCGGTTTCCGCCCTTGGCAAGGGGATAAGGAAAACGGTACTGATGTGCTTCGCGCCTCTGTGTTTGGATTCATTATAATATTCCTGCATAGGAATGTCAAGACAATAGCGCTTTAAAGTGAAAAAGGATGAGAAAATATGCTGAAAAAAGATTTCTGGTATGACCTGCCGAAAGAACTCATCGCCCAGGAACCCGCCAATCCCCGCGATGCTGCCCGCCTGATGGTGCTGGACCGCAAAAATGACAAAATCTTGCACTCGGT
This sequence comes from Gemmiger sp., assembly GCF_057431175.1. NCBI lineage: Bacteria > Bacillati > Bacillota > Clostridia > Eubacteriales > Oscillospiraceae > Gemmiger > Gemmiger sp. Next base: position 36,453 of record NZ_DBMDDV010000003.1, read on the forward strand.
CTTTCACGAACTGCCGCACTATCTGGAAAAGGGCGACCTGCTGGTCGTCAACAACTCCAAGGTGCTGCCTGCCCGCCTGATGGGCACCAAGGTTCCCACGGGTGCGGTTTGTGAGCTGCTGCTGCTGCGCCAGGTCAAGGGCGACACCTGGGAGTGCCTGGCCCGACCGGGTAAGCGTATGCAGCCCGGCACGAAAGTCGAGTTCGGCGACGGCAGCCTGACCGCTGTGGTGGACGAGACGATGCCCGACGGCAACAAATACGTGACGTTCACCTACGATACCGAGACGCTGTACGAGAAACTGGACGAGTTTGGCAAGATGCCGCTGCCGCCTTACATCACGAAGCAACTCGAGGATCAGAGCCAGTACCAGACCGTCTATGCGAAGGAGCTGGGCAGCGCTGCTGCGCCTACGGCGGGCCTGCACTTTACCCCGCAGCTGATGGACACCATCCGCTCCCGCGGTGTCAACATCGCCGAGGTCACGCTGCACGTCGGTCTTGGCACCTTCCGCCCAGTGAACGAAGAATCCATCGAGGACCACCAAATGCACAGCGAGTGGTACTCTGTCAGCGAGGAGACCGCAAAGCTCATCAACGACACCCGCGCCGCCGGGCACCGTGTTATTGCTGTGGGTACCACGAGCTGCCGCACGCTGGAATCCGTCTGGGACCGCTACGGCAAGATTGTACCCTGCAGCGGCAACACCAGCATTTTTATTTATCCCGGTATCGAGCTGCACGCCATCGATGGCATGATTACGAACTTTCACCTGCCGGAGAGCACGCTCATTATGCTGATCGCCGCGTTCTATGGGTATGATAAGACCATGGCAGCGTATAAGGTCGCTGTCGAGCAAAAGTATCGCTTCTTTAGCTTTGGTGATGCGATGTTCATTAAGTAAGGATTTAACACATCCTCACAGTCTGTTCAAATAACCCGCAAAACCGCATAAAATCAGCCTCTTTGGGCCCTGAAATCTTCGGATTTTGGGGCCTTTTTCGCTGCTTTAGATGGGGCAAATCGCATCCTTACTAGGTAAAAAACCCGTATATGTATCATTTAACCCGTAGTTGAAAATAAAAATCGGACAGAACACAAAATTCTGTCCGATTTTTCATGCAACATTAGTACATGAGTTTATGCGTGATTCCGTTGCGGAATCGAATCCAAGATGCTGCTTTGGAATGCGCAAAAGTCAAAAAGCCGAACCCGCTCTTGGAAGAAATCCGCTTTGAAATCGTGCAGGGCGGAACCTGCGTGCAGATTTTGCACATTGGCGCGTATGATGATGAGCCAGTGTCTTTTGCAATGCTGGACAAATTTACACGCGCTCTCAGTCTGATACGTGCGGAAAGCTGCCACAGGGAAATCTATCTGAATAACGCCAACCGCACAGAAAAAAGCAAGCTCAAAACCATTTTGCGTTATATGGTAAAATAATTCCGTGCGAGGGTCGTTGGGCTTCCGTTTTACGGTTGACGAATCACGATTTTTCTTTTATAATAATCTATTAGGCGGTGCAGGGAAAAAAGCCCCCTGTGCCGCCTTTTTCGGATGAATCATTTTAAAAACGGAGATAGAAACCTATGCCTTACCGCCTTATCAAACAGGAAGGTGCCGCCCGCCGCGGTGAGTTTACCACGGTCCACGGTACGGTACAGACCCCGGCGTTCCAGAACGTCGCCACAGCCGCCGCCATCAAGGGCGGCCTGTCGGCGCTGGATCTCAAGGATATCCGCGCACAGGTCATGCTGTGCAATACCTATCATCTGCACCTGCGCCCGGGTGACAAGCTCGTGGCCGAGATGGGAGGCCTACACAAGTTTACCAAGTGGGACGGCCCCATTCTGACTGACAGCGGCGGGTTCCAGGTGTTCAGCCTGGCCAAGCTGCGTCATATCACCGAGGAGGGCGTCACCTTCAACTCCCACCTCGACGGCCACCGCATTTTCATGGGGCCGGAGCAGAGCATGCAGATTCAGGCGAACCTCGGCTCCACCATCGCCATGGCCTTTGACGAATGCGTTGAGAACCCGGCCACCTACGAGTACGCCAAGAACAGCTGTGCCCGCACGGCACGCTGGCTGCTGCGCTGCAAGGACGAAATGAACCGCCTCAAGCACGAGGAAAAGGCCGTCAACCCGGATCAACTGCTGTTCGGCATCAACCAGGGCTGCACGTTTGAGGATCTGCGCGTCGAGCATATGAAGCAGATTGCTGAGTATGATCTGGACGGCTATGCCATCGGAGGTCTGGCGGTGGGCGAGCCTGCCGAGGTCATGTACGATGTTATCTCTGCTGTTGAACCGTTTGCGCCGAAAAACAAGATTCGCTACCTGATGGGCGTCGGCACCCCGGGCAACATCATCGAGGGCGTCTACCGCGGTGTTGACCTGTTCGACTGCGTTATGCCCAGCCGTAACGCCCGCCACGGCCACCTGTTCACCTGGGACGGCATCATCAACATCAAGAACCTGAAATACGAGCGCGACGAGTCGCCCATTGACCCGCACTGCGATTGCCCGGTCTGCCGCAACTTCTCCCGCGCGTACATTCGCCATCTGCAGAAAGCGGACGAGTTGCTGGGGATGCGTCTGGCCGTTATGCACAACCTGTATTTTTACAACCACCTGATGGAGCGCATCCGTGAGGCGCTGGACAACGGCACCTTCCAGCAGTTCCACGACACCTATGTGCATAAACTTGACACCCGCATCTGATTTTTCGTGCAAAACGCTTGCACAATGCGCACATATTCGATATAATAGAAGAAATCGTTATTTTTAAGGAGTATACTTGCTATGATTCAGTTCCTGGATGCCGCTACCGGCACGGCTACCACTGCCGAAATGCTCATCAGCTTCCTGCCGATGATTCTCATTATCGTTTTCATGGTCATTCTGATCTACCTGCCGCAGAAGCGCCAGGACAAGAAGGACGCCGCCATGCGCAGCTCTATTGAGATCGGCGATAAGGTCACCACCATTGGCGGCATTGTCGGCATCGTCTGCGCCATCGCTGATAAGGATGACACCATCGTCATCGAGACTGGCAGCGACCGCACCAAGATTCGTTTCCGCCGCACTGCAATTTCCTCTGTGGAGAAGCTGGATGCCGGCAAGGATAGCAAATCCACCCCGGTCAAGAAGTAATCTGACATAAAACTAATGCCCTCTTGCATAGTGTTGACTGTGCAAGGGGGCGTTTTGTTATGGGTGGAAAAAATCTGCAAAGACCGAAACAAGGCAGAGCTGCGGCAAAAAATCCGGCTGTGATGGCAGTGCTGCTTGCCTTTGGCTGCGGCGTGGGGGCGTGTATGGTGCTGCTGGCGCTGGGAGCGTTTTTGCTGACCCACACGGGTCTGCCGCTGGCGGCGGTGCGCCCAATGGCGTGTATGGCGGCGGCAATCGGTGCGGCGGTATCGGCCCGGGTACTGGCGGGCAGGCTGAAACAGAAGCTGCTGCTCTGCGGTCTGGGCTGTGGTACGTTTTATACGGTCTGCCTGATGGCGGCGACATTGGCAGCCAGCGGTGAGCTGGACTGGCAGGGGGCAAACGCCATGCTGCCAATGGCCCTGCTGCTGGGCGGTCTGTTGGGCGGTGCGCTGGCGGCCTTGCGGGGGAGCCGCTGATGCGGGCGGCACAGACGACACTGCGCCGCCCGGCCTTGCTGCTGCCCCGGCGGGCAGAACGACCGCGCCGAGAGTGCGCGGGAACGGCGCACAGCGGTGCGGTGTGGCTGTTTGGCACGATGTTCCTGGCTGGCTACCTGCCGGGCATCTGGCTGGGGCGGGGCGGTGTTTCGGCGCTGGGGCAGCAGCTGGCGGCGTATTACACAAAAAGTCCCGAAAATGCAGCGGTCGCAGCAATTTTCGGGACAGAATTTTCGGTGAGCTTTTTACAGCTGACTGCAGTATTTTTGTGCGGCTTCTGTGTGTTGGGCGTGGGTCTGTTGGTGCTGCTGTTTGCGGCGCGCGGCGTGTTCCTGGGCTACTGCGCGGCCTCGGTGGCAGCGGTGAACGGTGCGGCGGGGCTGGTGCAGTACCGATTAGCAACAATCGTTTCCGACGCGGCAACGCTGTTTTTTTGCCTGTGGCTGGCGGGCTGGTCGGCACGCCTGGCAGGGGAACTGTTTAATGTTATATGCGGCCGCGCCACGCGGGAAACGCCTGGCACGCTGCGGCGGCTGGCCGTACGGTTCGGCGCGGCGCTGGTGCTGTCAGCTGTTTTCAGTGCCGTCGGGACTTTCCTCGCCTTCGTCACTGCCAAGGTCGGGCGCTGACGGCTGTTCTTCAAACGTTTTGTCGGCCAGCGGGGAAGAGGCCACCGCCTGGCGTAGCTGGTCGCGGTTGATGTGGGTGTAAATCTGCGTTGTGGAGACGTTTTCGTGACCCAGAATTTCCTTTAAAGCCAGCATATCCACGCCGCCCTGATACATAAGTGTGGCGGCGGTGTGGCGCAGCTTGTGGGGCGAAAATCCGCGCCCGCTCAAACCTGCACTTTGCAGGCAACGTGCGACGATCTGCTCGACCCGGCGCGCCGAAAGCCGCTTGCCGGTGCGTTTGGAGACGAACAAGGCATCCTTGTCGGCGAGATTCGGCAGGGCAGCGCGGGCTTTTTTATAGCGCTGCAAGGAAAATAAGCAGGCATCGTTCAGGTAGACCAGTCGCTCTTTGTTGCCTTTGCCGACAATGCGGATCGTATCATCGCGAAAATCGCTCAAATCGATGGTTACAAGCTCGGCAAGGCGCATACCACAGTTTAAAAATAACGTTATGATGCAGTAATCCCGCTCATAAAAATCGCTTTGTATATTTTTTAACAATTCAACGGCTTCGTTTTCGGTCAGGTACTTGGGCAGTGCCTTTTGCGGTGTGCCCAGGCTGATATTTTCCGTGGGATTGGCGGTCAGTTTGTTGACCTGGGTACACATATAATGGAAGAAGCCCTTTAAGGCGCTCAATTTGCGGGCGCGGGCCTTGGGGCCGTTGTCCGCGTTGCGGGCGTAGTCCAGGTAGCCAAAAATATCCCTTTTGGTGATACCGGCAATGTCCCTGGTTGATATGCCAGTCAGGTCGATTTTCTCGGGGGGTGCGGCATCATCCGCGCGATCCCATTGCAGCATCATATAGCGGAAAAACCCGCGCAGATCGAGATAGTAACCGTTGACAGTGCGCGGGGAGCGCAGCTTCACGAAATCAAGATAATGCAGGTATTCAATTACATCGTTGGGGATGTCCAGATACGGTGCATGGCGATCCGGGTGGACGACATCAATATAACTGCTCAAAACACAAGCCCTCAGTTAGATTCAGATTGCGGAAACGTGCCGAAATGCCGTTTCTGCTTTTTTATTGTAGCACAGTTGGGGATGAGACGTCAATTTCACAGAGTTATAAGAAATGCAAACAGTCGTGCATATTACAATGTGTATCAGTTCTGCATAGGTGTGAATATTCATACAAAACAACCTAAAAGCCAAAAGGAGGGGCTTATACGTTCTGTAAAAGGCATAACATACTATTTCGCTAAATGCAAATTTAGCGAAATATAGGGAGGCCGAAACAAGCCCTCCGTGGGCCTGTGGAGCCAGTTAGCTGTGCCCGGCCATAAAACCTCAACCGCATGGTATGGGCTGCCAATCTCCAAAAGCCAAAAATCAATCTTGCAATTTAGAGAAAATCTGCTATGATTAAATAAAAAGGAGCTGCAAACTCATGAACAAGGATACTATCATAAAAATTCTACTGGGCATTATTGCTCTGCTGGTGTTTGCGTGGGTATGGCGCATCATCAGCGGTATGCTTATCGGCACACTGATCGTGACGACCTCGCTGCTGTCAGTGTTGATTGCCTTGGTTATTCAAATTGTGATTCCGATTGCGATTATCGTGTTCGTTGTCAAACTAATCCGAAAGAAATGAGTGTGGTTACGAATGGCGCTGTTCAATAAGAAAAAACAAGAAGTCCCACAGGAGCCCAAACAAGAGTCGAAAACGGATACTGTTGGCAAAATCAATCTTTCCCTGCGGCCGGATGAAATTGACTTGCTGCGCGAGTGCATGAAACGCACAGAAGACTACTATCGCGGTTTGCTGCTGCTGAAGCAGGATTGGAACGCCGAGAAAAATGAGGCCGCGATCGCGGTCATTAAGGTCAAGCTGAATATGATTGACAGATTGCAGGAAAAGACGCTGTATGACGGCCAGTCGGAATACTATCGCAACCTTCAATAAGCAAAAAATCCCACCCGCAGGAAGCAAATAATGCTTCCTATGGGTGGAATTTTTTATCGATTGATGGATTGCGCCATTTTATGGTAAGTGTGGCGCTCACCGCGAATGGCAATCGAATACGCCATGATATTTTGCGGCAAGGCCATACCAGGCACGCCGGTGTCACCGATGTGGTGGATATCCGCACCGACCATCTTGCACATCAGCGCAATTTGACGGATTGTGGCGACGTCCGCGCCTTCCTGCGAAGTGCCGATGGCGGTCAGCGCCAATTTGCCGTGGCTGTGTACCACTTTAATCAAATCATGCGCGTAATTCTGCGTGATGCCGGGCACGGTACCGGGTGCGGGCAGCAGAATGATATCCGCACCAGCGGCCATAAATGCCTCGGCGTCGGCGGGCGTCATGATCTGTTCCCCGCCTTCCCCTGCTACGCCGGATGCGTGCATCTTGCCGGCGGCCAGCATCACGCGGTCGCCAACGGCGGCAGAAATATCTTTTAACGATTCAACGATCAATTCGTTGCTGACGCCGTTGCCAGGGTTGCCAGTCAGCACGATAAGATCAACGCCCATATCGGCAGCACGGCTGGCGTTTTCCGCGGTGGCAAGGCGGCCGCTGCTCATCTTCCACAGCGTACCATCGTTGCTTTTTGCGGCTTGTGGGTCGCAGGGCTCCAGATTGATGCCTACCACGCGGCCCGTCAGGCGCTTGATTTCCCGCACAGTCTCTTCCTCGGGTACTTTGGGCAGTGCATTGATGACCGGGTGCTGCACATCAAACATATTCAAAAGCAGAATGTCCGCACTCAAAGAAGCCGCATACTCGGCGTTCGTCACGTCCACCAGCAGCGGCGGCGTCAGGCCAATGGTCTCACAGGCCAGCACGCGGCCTTCGCTGCCTGCGATGGCCGCCAGCAGGTCGGTTTTGCTGTACGCAGCTAGGTCACTGGGCGTGCAGTCCAGCAGGCGCTTCACGCTCATTCGTCGTCGTCCTCCTCAATCACGCGGCCGATGCCTTTGCGGTAGAATGGCTCACTGCCGCGCATACCCTGTTGGCCCAGCGGAGAAACAGACGTTGTAATGTTCAAGTCCATCTTCTTCTCACGGCTGGCCAGGTATGGGCGGGCAGCCTGCGCCACGGCGGCGAACAGCTTGTCGTCCTTGGGACCATCCAGAACCAGTAAGTAGCTGCGAGCCTCGCCATTGACAATCATGACCTGCAGATAGGCAGAGCCAACGCCGGGCGCACCGGCCAGCACCTCGCAGACCGGGTCGATCATGGCATCAGGCAGCACGCTGGGCTCCACCAGCGTAACCTTGTCGCCAGGATGGATGCGGTGCGCTTCCTGCTGGGCCTTCTGCTCGGCTATTTTTTCCACAATTTTCTTGGCGACTTCGTCCTTCTGCTTCTTGACGGACTCAATGAGCGGGCGTTCCAGACGCAGGCTGTTGTCGCCGGGGTTGACGACCAGACCGGAGGCGTCGGTGTTCTTGGCAATCATGTTGGCGTAGTCGTCAAAGCGCAGCAGGATAATCTGCTGCGCAGCCTTGGGCTGCTTGGCCTGCCACTCGTGTACGGCGTCCCAATCGCTGAAAGCCAGGTAGTAGTGCTTGCCCTCGGGGCTGTTGACCATGACCAGACTGATTTTGGTATCCTTGGGCAGCTGCACACGGCCATCCGCATCGGGCTTGGGCGCAGGCTGGCCCTGTAAATCAAACACGGCAGGGGCCAGCAGCGGCGAGCGCACCAGCTCGTTTAAAATATTGTTCAGATTTTTGGGGCTGTTGTCCTCTTTGAAGGCCGCAATCGTCTCCTTGACCTTCGGGTTGAAAGTCGGTGCCTGGGGCTTTTTCTGTTCATTCTGTTCGGGCATGGGTCGATTCCTCACTTTAATTTTATTGCGTTGATGGCTTCCCGCAGGTAGGACACACCCACCAGCTTCAAGCCGGAAAATTGCGAAGGGTCAATCATTTTCAGGTTGTGCTTCGGCACAATGGCTGTGTCAAAACCGACGCGCTGCGCCTCGCGCAGCCGCGTTTCCAGGTGGGTCACGCTGCGCACCTCGCCGCCAAGGCCGACCTCACCGATAGCAAGGGTCTTTTCCCCCACCGGCAGGTCCAGCAGACTGGACGCCAGCGCAATGCAGACCGGCAGGTCACAGGCGGTCTCGTCCAATTTCAGGCCGCCGATGATGTTGACATAGACGTCTTGGTTATAAAAGGCATACCCGGCGCGCTTTTCCAGCACGGCTAGCAGCAGGTACATACGGTTATAGTCAAAACCGCTGGCGGTGCGCCGCGGGCTGGGAAAACTCGTCTTGGTGGCAAGGGCCTGTATCTCGCTCAGCACCGGGCGGGTGCCCTCCATCACGCAGGCCACGCAGGTGCCGCTGATGCCCAAGGGCCGCCCTTCCAGCATGACCTGGGAGGGATTCTCGATTTGCGCCAGCCCTCGGCCGGTCATATCGAACATACCGATTTCGTTCGTGGAGCCGTAACGGTTCTTGACGGCCCGCAGCACGCGGTATGGCAGGGTCTTGTCACCCTCAAAGTAAAGCACCGTATCAACGATGTGCTCCATGACCTTGGGGCCTGCAATCGCACCGTCCTTGTTGACATGGCCGACGATGAAGGTGGGGATTTCCAGCGTTTTCGCTACACTTAAAAAGCGGGCGGAACTCTCCTTCACCTGGCTGACCGTGCCGGACGACGACGAAATATCGGTGCAGCGCATCGTCTGGATGGAGTCGATGACGACCAAGTCGGGCTTCATCGATTCGATCAGGCCGCATATCTCGTCCACGTCGCTCTCGGCGACCAGCGAGATATTATCCTCGGGCACATTCAGGCGCACAGCACGCAGTTTGATCTGCCGCACCGATTCCTCGCCGGTGATATAGAGCACATTGCGGGTCTTGCTGACCTCGCCGCAGAGCTGCAAAAGAATCGTTGACTTGCCGATGCCCGGCTCGCCGCCGATGAGCGTCACACTGCCGATGACGATGCCACCGCCCAGAACGCGATCCAGCTCGCTGATGCCGGTGATGATGCGGCTTTTTTCCTCGGTCGTGCTGATGTTTTTTAATTTCTGTGCCACCAGGCTTGTCTGCCCGGTCACGCGCGGCGCGGCAGCGGCCTTGCCGCCGGATGCCTTGGCGGGTTCTGCCACCACATCCTCGGTCATAGTGTTCCACGCCCCGCAGGAGGGGCAGCGTCCCAGCCAGCGGGGGCTGGTCTCGCCGCATTGGGTGCAGACATAGATGGTTTTGAGTTTATCTTTGGGCATGGACGCCTCCCTGAACTATACTTTACCTATTATAGCCCAAAATGGGCGCGGGGGCAAGTATCCACTGAACAAAAACATTTGTAGCTGTAAAATGTACTTTTTCTCTTGCTATTTTTTGAACAATGTGTTAAAGTTAAAAAAACGCTTTAAAGCTATAAAGCGAAAGAAAAGGTGTGGTGTTATGGACTTCAACGTGAACGCGCCGATCCTGTTTGTGCTGGTCGGCATCATTGTGGCGTTCGTGCTGGCACAGTCGGCGTTCTTTCTGTTGCGTGCGGTCAACCGCGCAAGGGAAATCGGTCTGCCGCAGGAAACCATACGCAAGACCATTTCGGCGGCGGCCGTCTTTACGGTAGCACCAGCAGTGGCCATTCTGGTGGGCGTTATCTCCCTGAGCAAGAGCCTGGGTATCGCCCTGCCGTGGCTGCGCCTATCGGTCGTAGGATCCCTGACCTATGAGACCGTCGCGGCGGGAACCTCACTGACGGAGCTGGGGCTGGACACCAATACCCCCATCCCTACGGCGTCGGACTATGTCACGGTGGCCGCCGTTATGACGGTGGGCATCATGGTCGGCCTGGTCTTGGTGCCGCTGCTGACCAAGCGTATCCAGGGTGGTATGATGAAACTGGGCGCAAAGGATCACCGCTGGGCAGATATCTTTAATAATGCCATGTTCCTCGGTATGATCAGCGCCTTCCTCGGCTATGTGTTCAGCGACGTGATGAATGTGACCCACGGCGATTTCTCGGGTCTTATCCCGGTGCTCGTCATGCTGACGTCGGCGGTCGTGATGGTTATTTGCGGCGTGGCGGCCATGCGCACGAAAAAGCGCTGGATACAGGACTATGCGCTGCCCATCAGTATGCTGTGCGGCATGGCAGTGTCCATCCCGCTGACAAACTGGCTGAGCTGAAAGGAGCGGTACTCATGGAAAAGACAGTTCTGGAACAGAAAGAAACCTATGTCGACAGTGTGCACCGCTGGGGCCGCATTTGGGGCCTGACGCTTTTGGTGCTGATTGTGGCATACCCGATCGCAGTGTCGCTCATCTTCCACGCACAGGTCAACTGGCCCGCGTTCATTAAGGGCTTTATCGCCATCGGGCCTATGTACTGGGCCGTCGGCATTGTGGAAATTTTTACCTATGTGCCGATGCTCGGCGCGGGCGGCAGCTACCTGTCCTTCGTCACCGGTAACATCTCCAACCTGAAACTCCCCTGCGCCCTTGACGCCATGGAGCGGGCGGGCGTCAAGTCCAACAGTGAGGAAGGTGAGGTCATTTCTACCATCGCCATTGCCGTGTCAAGCATCGTGACGACGCTGATTATTTTAGTGGGCGTGGTGCTCATCATCCCGCTGACACCGCTGCTCTCCTCCCCCATCCTAGCCCCGGCGTTCTCGCAGATTTTACCCGCACTGTTCGGCGGTCTGGCGGTGGTGTTTGTTTCCAAAAACTTCCGCCTGGCGCTGGCCCCACTGCTGCTGATGCTGGTGCTGTTCATCTTTGTACCCGCGCTCAATGCGTCCACGGTAGGTATCATGGTGCCGGTCGGTGTCATTTTCAGCCTGGTAGTGGCGCGTATCCTGTACAAAAAGGGCCTGGTCTAAGCCCATAAGGAGGAATACAAAATGATCGTTTTATGGTTAATTCTGGCGGCTGTCGTCGTGCTGGCCGCCGTGGTGCTGGTGCGCACGGCCCGCTTTACGCCGGGCACTGCCCCCGCTGTGCCCGAGGGCGAGGAAACCATCGACCGTGACAAGGCCGTGGAAAATCTGCGCACCCTCATCCGCTGCCGTACCGTCTCCAACACGAACCACGCGCTGGAAGACGATGCCGAGTTTGAAAAGCTCATCAATACCCTGCCGACGCTCTACCCCAACGTTTTCAAGACCTGCAAGGTTGAGCGCCTTGCGGACCGTGGCCTGCTGTTCACCTGGTCCGGCAAGGAGCACACCGAGCCGACCGTATTGATGGCTCACTATGACGTCGTCGACGTTGACGAGGCAGGCTGGAAGAAGCCGCCGTTTGAGGGCGTGCTGGAAGATGGCGTGCTCTGGGGCCGCGGTGCGCTGGACACGAAAGTTACTTTTAACGGCGTGTTGACCGCTGCTGACAAACTGATTGGCGAGGGCTACACCCCCGCGCAGGATATCTACTTTGCATTCAGCGGCGGCGAGGAAGTCAACGGCCTCGGCGCGGTGCATATCGTTGATTGGTTTGAGGCAAACCACATCACCCCCGCGCTTGTTGTGGATGAGGGCGGCGCGGTCGTCGAGGATGTGTTCCCCGGCGTCAAGCAGCCCTGCGGACTGATCGGCATTGCGGAAAAAGGTATGCTGAACGTGGAGTACAAGGTCAAGTCCGGCGGCGGCCACGCCAGCGCGCCCAAGCCCCACAGCCCGCTTGTGGCCCTGAGCGAAGCTTGCACCAAGATCGAGAGCCACCCCTTCAAGGCGCACGTCACAAAGCCAGTGGCCGAAATGTTCGATACGCTGGGCCGTTACTCCAACGTTCCCTATCGCATGATCTTTGCCAACCTCTGGCTGTTCGGCGGCGTGCTGGATTCCATCTGCCGTAAGAGCGGCGGCGAGCTGAACGCCCTGATGCGCACGACGGTGGCCTTTACCCAGGCCAAGGGCAGTGCGGGCCGCAACGTCATCCCGCCCGAGGCAACGCTCATCAGCAACCTGCGCCTGAACCCTGAGGACACGATGGACAGTGCCCTTGCCTACTTAAAAGAAACCATCAATGACCCTGCCGTTGAGATCACAAAGCTGGAGGGCATGAACCCGAGCCGCATCAGCGAGACGAACTGCCCTGCCTGGGACAAGGTCGCCAGCGCTGTGGCAGGCACCTGGAAGGGCTGTCTGGTAGCACCGTATCTGATGGTGCAATGCTCGGACAGCCGTCACTATGGCCGCATCAGTGACCATGTGTACCGCTTCTCCGCCATGGATCTGACCGCCGAGGAGCGCGGTACCCTGCATGGCAACAACGAGCGTATCCGCGTCGAGACCGTCGGTCGTGCCGTGGAGTTTTACGTCCGTTTGATGCGGCAGTGCTGAGAAAATAAGCATACAAAGAGGTGCAGCCCGTTTGAAGTGCTGCACCTTTTACTGTTTATATCCCGAAATGTATAGAGGGCGGCATTCTCGATGCCCAATCATACAAACTGGAAGTTGGTTATTTTATTTTATTCTTTCTTTTTTGCCATCGTTCAAACTCATCTTCAGTCATAATATCAGAAAATGCCTCATATGAATTCAATACTCCGTTCTTTTTTTGTACGAAATAAGTGATTCCTATAGCGACACCAACGATAGCAAAGAGAACAGCAACAATTATCAGCATTGTAAAAAGTCCCTCAGCAACACCACTGACAATACTCTCTACAATACCTCTCGATAAACAAGTGAACAGTAGGTTGATTCCCAAGCAAATCAAAGCTGTTCTGTTTAACTTTTGCCCAGCTAAATCTGTTTGCCATAAAATAGAAAGCACCAGAAAAAAAGAGAGTATAATCCATATAAATATCACAAGCGACAAATTACGTACACCAACAGGAAAGCCGGAAGATCTGATCATGATGTCTAGAGCTGGATTATCTGAAATTTTCATTCCATAATTGATTCCACCAAATATACAAAAATATAAATAGCCAACTATATACAAAGTTGAAAATATTATCAATCGTTTCTTATTCTTTACTTTCAAATTTTATTCCTCCCAAAATTCCGATTTGTTCCATTATACTACACCAAAAGCCCCCTGTCCAACAACATTTGCCGTGCGGACAGGGGGCTTGTTTGCTTATAGTGTGTGATGAAATTGACTGTGAAGCAACTTTGCTTTACAGCGTGACCTTGTGGTAAACCTTCTTGCCTTTCTTGATGACAACGCCCTTATTCAGCGCGTCAACGGTCAGAACAGCCTTCGGGTCGGTGACTTTCTCGCCGTCGACGAGGACGCCGCCCTGCTGAACCAGCTGGCGGGCCTCGCGGTTGGAGCCGCACAGACCGGCAGCTACCATGGCAGCCAGCAGGCCGACAGCGCCGTCCTTGACAAGCGCTGCATCCAGCGCCGTGCTGGGCATATGCTCATGATCGGCGGCACCGCTGAAGAGGCCGCGGGCGGTGGCCTGGGCTTTCTCGGCCTCTTCCTCGCCGTGGACCATCTTCGTCAGCTCGTAGGCCAGAATCTCCTTGGCCTTGTTCAGCTGCTCGCCCTCCCAGTGGTCCATCTCGTCGATCTGCTCCAGCGGCAGGAAGGTCAGCATACGGATGCACTTGAGAACGTCCGCGTCGCCGACGTTGCGCCAGTACTGGTAGAACTCGAACGGGCTCGTCTTGTTGGGGTCAAGCCAGACGGCGTTGCCCGCAGTTTTGCCCATCTTCTTGCCCTGAGAGTCGGTCAGCAGCGTGATGGTCATGGCGTAGGCATCCTTGCCCAGCTTGCGGCGGATCAGCTCGGTGCCGCCCAGCATGTTGCTCCACTGGTCATCGCCGCCAAACTCCATGTTGCAGCCGTAATTCTGGAACAGATGGTAGAAGTCGTAGCTCTGCATGATCATGTAGTTGAACTCGAGGAAGGACAGACCCTTCTCCATGCGCTGCTTGTAGCACTCGGCGCGCAGCATGTTATTCACGCTGAAGCAGGGACCGACCTCGCGCAGCAGCTCGATGTAATTGAGGTTCAGTAGCCAGTCGGCGTTGTTCAGCATCATAGCCTTGCCGTCGCCGAACTCAATGAATTTTTCCATCTGACGCTTGAAGCACTCGGCGTTGTGGTCGATGTCCTCCTTGGTCAGCATCTTGCGCATGTCGGTGCGGCCGGAGGGATCGCCAATCATCGTTGTGCCGCCGCCGATCAGGGCAATCGGGCGGTTGCCGGCCTGCTGCAAGCGCTTCATAAGGGTCAGGGCCATAAAATGACCGGCGGTCAGGCTGTCGGCCGTGCAGTCAAAGCCGATGTAGAAGGTCGCCTTGCCGTTGTTGATCAGCTCCTTGATCTCATCCTCGTCCGTGACCTGTGCAATCAGGCCGCGGGCTTTCAGTTCGTCGTAAATCGTCATGGGTTTTACCTCCGTTTGTTGCGGCAAGGGCAAAAATAAAAGCCCCTGCCAAATGTGAATTTGGCAGAGGGCGAAATTTCGCGGTACCACCTCTGTTTGCCCACCCCTCACGGCGGCGGGCCTTCGCGGGTGCGGCAGACAAAGGACTGCGTACACCCAAACGCTGTAACGTGCGCACACGGCACAGCCTACTAGCCTAAGCGTTCAGCCTGCTGCTCCGGGCTGTATTCGCCATCTGCACCTGCTGACCCCTTGCACCGACCGGGGCTTCTCTGAAGCGTGGCAGATGGGTACTGGTTCCCATCACTGCATTTAACATGGTTTACTGTATCATATTCTAAATGGATTGTCAAGAGGCGGGCACATATGGAATGTGCCTCTACGCATTGTAGGGGCTGATGCCCACGTCAAGCCCGCCGCCGTCATTTCGACTTTTCGATAAGCTCCCGCGCACTGGCAAGGCTCAATTCGCTGACCTTGTCGCCGGAAATCATCCGCGCCAGCACTTCCACGCGACCATCCATATCGAGAGTATGAATTTCCGTAAACGTGCGGTCGTTGCGGACGTTTTTCTGGATGAGCAGCTGGTTGTCCGCAAACGCAGCCACCTGCGGCGTGTGGGTGATGCACAGCACCTGATGCCCTTTGGCTGTCTGGTGCAAAAGCTGCCCGATACGCCCCGCCGCCAGACCCGATACGCCTGTGTCGATCTCATCGTAAATAACGGTAGGCAGGGCATCACGGTCGGCCAAAGCGCTCTTGAAGGCCAGCATAATGCGGGAAAGCTCGCCGCCGGAGGCAATTTTCGCCAACGGCTTGGGTTCCTCGCCGGGGTTGGTGGAAATCAAAAATTCCACCGTGTCCTGCCCATGGGAGGACAGCGGCCCCCGCGCGTGCTTGAGGGCAAAACGGATGCCCGGCATATTCAGAAATTCCAGCGCCGCTTTCATTTCCTTGTTCATGGCGGCAAAGCCCTTTAGGCGGCTCTGGGTCAGTTTTTCGGCGGCCTCCTTCGCAGCGGCGTACAGCGTCTGCATCTGGGCTTTCAGTTCGGCAATTTTCTGGCCTGAGGACTGGAAGGTCTCCAACTCTGCGGCGGCGGCTTCGCGCCGGGCCAGCAGTTCGTCGACCTCCATGCCGAACTTCTGCTTGATACGGTAAATTGTATCCAACCGCGATTCGATTTGATCCAACTCCCCGGTGTCAAAACCGTAGGCATCCAGCCGGTCGGCCAGATCGGTCGCTAGTTCGCGGGCGCTGTAATACAAATCGTTCAGCCGCTCACTCATCGGGGCCAGCGTCTCATCCAGCCGGGCGCTGTTCTGTAAGCCGTCCACCGCGCCGCCCAACAGGTCCGCCGCGCCGGATTGCTCGCCGTCCTCGTCGCCCGCCAGCGCCAGATGTGCGGCGGTGATGCCTTCCAAAATGCTCTGGGCGTGGGTGATGACATTCTTGCGCTCCTGCAAGGTCTTTTCCTCGCCGGGCTGCAAAGCGGCAGCGTCAATGGTGTCAATTTCCGCAGTCAGCGCCTCGATGCGGCGCTGTTTGTCGGACTCACTGGCGTTCAGCGCGTCCAGCTGACGCTTGACCGTGACCAGTTCGCGGTAGCGGCGGTAATACTCGGCAAACAGCGCACGGTTCTGGGCGTACTGATCCAGCAGCCCCAAATGCAGCGCCGGGTTCGTCAAACTCTGGCTGTCATGCTGGCCGTGGATGGAGAGCAGCCCCGCCGAGATATCCCGCACGACGGCGGCGGTGGCGGGCATACCGTTCACGCGGCAGCTGCCCTTGCCCTCGGCGTTGATTTCGCGGTACAAAAGCAGGTCGTCGTTGGCTTCATAGCCGCACTTTTCCAGTTGCTTCTTGACCGAATCAGGGATACGCTCAAAGGTCGCCCAGATGCAGGCCTTCTGCGCGCCGCTGCGCACCAGCTCACGCGATGTACGGTTGCCCAGAATGGCATTGATGGAATCGATCAGGATGGACTTGCCGGCGCCGGTCTCACCTGTCAGCACGTTAAAGCCGGGGGTGAAGTTCACCTCGGCTTTTTCGATAACGGCAACATTTTCGATTTTCAGGTTTGCCAGCATGGGATAGATCCTCCCTGTCGTTTTGTTGATTACCCGCGGCGGGTGTACTGCTGCAGCTGCTTACAGATCTCAGCGGCGGCCTCAGGGGTGCGCATCAAAATAAAAAATGTGTCATCGCCAGAAAGCGTACCAACGACATTGTCCCACTGCTTGGCGTCAAACACCTCGCACGCGGCGTTGGCCATACCGGAAAAGCACTTGACCAGCACGGTGTTCCCGGCGTAATCGACTTTGAGCACTGACTCACGGAACAGCATCTCAAACCGGCTGGGCGAATGCGTCACCTTGCCGGAGGCCGACGCCGGAACATAACGGTAGCGGCCGTCAGCAGTGGCCGTCTTGACCAGCTGCAGCTCGCGGATATCGCGGGACACGGTGGCCTGGGTCACGTCGAAGCCCTCCTCCCGCAGATGGGCCAGCAGATCCTCCTGCCGGTCAATGGGGTGCTGCTCGATCAAATCCAAAATCGCCTGGTGGCGTGCACTTTTCACAGGGATCATCTCCTCATCAATTTGTTCTCTATGGCGTGGAACTGCTCCGCGTCGTCAAAGGCAATCAGCTGTAAGCCCTGCCCGCCGCCCGTTATGCACAGGCGCTCACCGGGGAGCAGGTCACATTGGTCGCTGCTGTCCGCGCAGGCAAAGCTGCCGTCGCGGTTCTCGGCGTCGGCAATGATTTCAAGCCGACGGCTGGCGGCAAAAACAAGCGGTGCCACGTAAACATTGTGGGCGCAGACCGGTGTTAAGACCATCACATCTGCGGAAACATCCAAGATCGGCCCGCCTGCGGAAAACGAATACGCGGTGGAGCCGGTTGGCGTTGCCAGTATCATGCCGTCGCTGCGGTAGCTGCCCACAAACGCGCCGTCGCAGTACACTTTATAATCCATCGGGTGCAGCCGCGTCTGGCCGAACAGAACGATATCATTGATGGCATCGGCCCGCCAGCCGTGGGCGGGGACCTCGGCGTGGAGCAGCCCGCGATTCACGAGGGTGAACTCCTCCGCTGCCAAGCGCTGCAATTTTGTGGGCAGTTCGGCGACCTCGCAGGTGGCCAGAAAGCCCATGCGGCCCAGGTTCACACCCAGAACCGGCTTGCCGTGCCGCATACAGGAGAGTCCGGCCCGCAGCAACGTTCCGTCGCCGCCGATGGTCACGACCTGGTCCGCCGCGCGATAGGCGTCAGCCTCCGGCAAAAACTGTACCCCGGCAAGCCTGCCCTCACCCGCGAAGGTCTGCGGCATCAACACCTGTACGCCCAACCCGGCCAGCACAGCAGCAGCCTGCCGCGTAACGGCAAGCCCTGCGTCCTTGGTGGGGTTCGGAATCAGCAAAACTGACATAGGCGTCAGATTCCTTTCTCAGTGCAGATTGGGGGCCTTGTCCAGCGTCTCATGGGAGGCTGCCACGACCTTTTCAATCAGGCCCTCCGGCAGCGGCAACGGCGTGTCGCAGTGCTGGACGTACATCAAATATTCAATGTTGCCCTCGGGCCCCTTGATGGGCGAAAAATCCAGGCCCGCAGGGGTGAAATGGTTTGCCATGGCGTAGCCCTCGGCCATCTGCAAGACCTCGCGATGGGTGGCGGGGTCACGCACGACACCCTTTTTGCCGACCTTCTCGCGGCCTGCCTCAAACTGCGGCTTGACAAGGCATACGCCAACAGCATCCGGCGTGCAGATTGCATCCGCAACCGGGAAAATATGCTTGAGGGAGATAAACGAAACATCGACGCTGAAAAACGCTACCGGCTCGGATAAATCCTCCGGCTTCACGCTGCGGATGTTCGTTCTCTCCATATTGATAACGCGCTCGTCTGTGCGTAGGCTCCACGCCAGCTGGCCGTAGCCAACGTCCACGGCATAGACCTTGACCGCGCCGTTTTGCAGCATGCAGTCGGTAAAACCGCCGGTAGAGGCACCGATATCCATGCAGACTTTGCCGTCCGGGCGCATCGGAAAGACCTGCATAGCCTTTTCCAGCTTAAGGCCTCCGCGGCTGACATAGCCGATGTCGTGTCCGCGCACTTCGACTTTGGCGTCGGGCGCAATCATTTCCCCGGCTTTGTCGACTTTCTGCTCGTTGACAAAGACAATGCCGGACATGATGAGCGCCTTGGCGCGCTCCCGGCTCTGCACCAGACCATTCTGGCACAGGTATTGATCCAGGCGAATTTTGCTCATGCCTGTTTCTCCTTTAAATAGTCCAAAATATCCTTGCACAGGGCCGCCGCGTCCAGCTGCTGATCCTTGCGCAGTTCGGGCACGTTGGCGTGCAGCAGGTGGGTATTGTCTACGGCGTGCAGCAGGTATTTCCCTTGCCAGCCGCATTGCTGCATGGCAAAGCCCAGCTGTTCGCCGATGCTGCCGGTGCGGACGGAATCCTCGGCAAACAAAATCGTATCATAGCTGCGCAGCGTGTCGCACAGGCCGTCAGGCAGCGGGAAAATCTGCGTCAGCTTGACGCAGTCGGTCTGCACGCCGTTCTGGGCAAGCAGATCCTTGGCCGCAATAATTTCCTCGGTTTCGGCACCGTAGCTGACCAGGGCGACTTTGGCACCCTCCACAGGTTCCAGCACATCGTACCGCGCCCCTGTGCAGGGCAACGCCGCAAGGGCGGGCTTTTCCTCCCCGCGGGCATAGCGGATGGCACGCGGGCCGCGGGCCTCACGCACCAGATAGGTCAGCCAATAGCGAAGCTCCGCATAGTTGGACGGCGCAAAGACCGGGATATTTACATTCGAGAAAAATGCCACATCGTAGATGCCCTGATGGGTCGCACCGTCGCCGGGCACAAGACCCGCGCGGTCTACGGCGAAAAGTACATCCAGCTGCATCAGGCTGACATCATGGATGATTTGGTCGTAGGCACGCTGGAAAAACGTAGAGTAAATCGCAACCACGGGCAAAAGCCCCTGGCTGGCAAGGCCCGCCGCAAAGCTGACGGCGTGTTCTTCCGCCATGCCGACGTCAAAGAAGCGGCCAGGATGGCGGTGCTTGAAGAAGTTGAGGCCTGTGCCGTACTTCATGGCAGCGGTGATGCCACAGACGCGCGGCTCGTCATCGCCCAAATCCGCTAACGCACAGCCGAACGTTGACGAGAAGGAATCCTTCGGCGAAAGCTCGGGGTCAGTCAAATGGCTCAAATCGATGGACGATACCGCGTGGAACTCGCCGGGGTTTTCCTCGGCGGGTTTCAGGCCTTTGCCCTTCTGGGTGACAATGTGCAGGAACACCGGGGCATACTGCTCCCGCAGGTTCGTCAGCGTGTGGGTCAGCATATCCACATCATGGCCGTCGATGGGCCCGATGTACTGGAAGCCCATCTCCTCAAACATCGTGGATTTGTAAATGCCGCGGCGAATCAGCTGCTTGCCACTCTGCAACACCTTGACCATGGCGTTACCGGCCACCGGGATGCGCTCCAGCGTTGTTTCCATATGGGCCTTGACGTGGGAGTATTTTGGGTCGGTGCGCAGCTTGGTCAGATAATTTGCCATCTGGCCGACATTTTTGGAAATCGACATCTTATTGTCATTCAGAATGACAATAAGATTGTTCAGCTTGCTGACATTGTTCATGCCCTCGTAGACCATGCCGCCGGTGAAAGCGCCATCGCCCACGATGACCACGACTTTGCCAGGCTCATTCTTGAGCTTTTTCGCCCGGGCAATGCCGATGGCAGTGGATAACGCCGCACTGCCATGCCCGGCAATGAACGCGTCACAGTCGCTCTCCTTCGGGCTGGGAAAGCCCGAAATGCCGTCTTTACGGCGCAGCTGGGCAAAGCCCGCGCGGCGGCCGGTCAGCAGTTTGTGGGTGTAGCACTGGTGGCCGACGTCAAACAGAAGCTTGTCCTGCGGGAAATCCAGCACGCGATGCAGGGCAACCGTCAGTTCGACCACGCCGAGGTTCGACGATAGATGGCCGCCGGTCTCGGAAACACTTTTAATCAAAAACTGCCGGATTTCCTCACACAGAGCGGGCATATCAGTCATCGGCAGGTTTTTTATCTCCCCGGGCGCATTGATGCGCTCCAACAAAGGATAGCTCATAGATGCACCTCGTTTTTTACACCATCGGCATGGCAAAGCCCAGCACAATGCCAAGCGCCGCGCCTGTCAAAACTTCGATCGGCGTATGGCCGACCATTTCCTTCAACTTTTTGCCGTGAGGCAGTTGGAACTGCTCAAAACCCTGATCCATCCATTCGGTGAACATACGATTCAGAACTTTCGCCTGCTCACCGGTCTCATAGCGCACGCCCATGGCGTCATACATGACGATAATGGACAGCACGGCCGCAATGGCAAAAATCGGTGAGCTGACGCCGCAGTAGCGCCCTGTGGCAACGACCATGGCGCAGACCGTGGCCGAGTGAGAGCTGGGCATACCGCCGGCCCCCCACATACGCTCGGCAATAAAGCGGTGGAAGATAAACAGGTTGAGCAGCACCTTAATAAGCTGTGCCAATAGCGATGCGCAGACCGCTGTGACCAGCACAAAATTCCAACTCAGCGCAGCGCGCAGCAGTGGCATAGGAAAATCACATCCTTATTTCTTACGTTCCAGCAGTTCCGCCGCCATCAGCCGCAGAAAATCTGCCTTTGGCCCAAGCGCATCCAGCGCGGCCAGAGCTGCGGCGTTGTGATGCGCTGCTTTCTCATGGGCACCCTGCAAGCCGTACAGCGTGATAAAGGTGGTTTTGTCATTGTTCGCGTCGCTGCCGACCGGCTTGCCGAGTTCTTCTGTCGTAGAGGTGACGTCAAGAATGTCGTCAACAATCTGAAATACAAGGCCGACTTCGGCCGCATAGCGAACAAGGGATTTGCGAATAGCAGTATCCGCATTAACGCCTGCCGCCGCGCAGCCCAGTTCCACAGCGGCAATGATGAGCGCACCGGTCTTGTGGGCGTGCAGTTCTAAAAGTTCGCTCTCACTGGCACGCATCGTTTCGAAACGCTTGTCCAGCTCCTGACCGTAGAGCATCCCGCGGTCGCCGCCGCCCTTGGAGAGCAGCTGCACGGCCTCAATGCGGCTCTCGGCAGAGAGCTTCGCGTTGGCAATGACTTCAAACGCAGCTGTGACGAGTGCGTCGGCGGCCAGAAGAGCCGTGGCCTCGCCAAACTGCTTGTGGCAGCTGGGGCGGCCCCGGCGGAAATCATCATTGTCCATGCAAGGCATATCGTCGTGGATGAGCGAATAGCAGTGCAGCATTTCCAGCGCACAGGCATAGTCCAGTGCGTCGGCGGCATCGGCCCCGCACAGCTGGCAGGCGGCCAGTGTCAGTACGGCGCGTACCCGCTTGCCGCCGCCCAAAAGGCTGTACCGGGCGGCCTGGCCCAGTGCGGATTGCTGCGGCAGATAGGTGTCGCACAGTTCGGCCAGGCGGGCTTCCGTCAGCTGCGCCCAGGCGGTGAACTGCTGCTTATAATCCTCATGCTTCATGGGATACCTCCCCGCCCGGGGCGAGGCTGGCGTCGATCTCCTCGACCTGCAGCTTGGCTTTGTCCAGCGCTGTATTGCAATAGTGGATCAGACCGGCAGCCTCCGCATACAGCTTGACGGAATCTGCCAGCGGCGTGGACTCATCCTGCAATTGACCCAGCAGGCCCTGCAGGCGATCCATACCCTCCTCAAAGGATTTGGGCTGTTTCATCGGGTATCACTCCCCTGTTGTTTCTAAATCATGCACCGCTTCCACGCGGCATTCGGCGGCGGCCTTTGCACCGCGCACCGTGATCGTCTCGCCGGGGCGCAGTGCCTTCACCGCGCAGGGCACACCCTGCCGCTCGGTCAGCGTATAGCCGCGTGCGAGAACGGCGTAGGGGCTCAGGGATTCCGCCACAGCGGCGGCGTTTTGCAGCTGCCGTTCAGCACTCTGCACGCGTCGCTGTGCGGCGCTTTGCACAGACGCCTGCAGCGCGGCCAACTCCCGCTCCCGGTGGGTAAGCTGGCTGTGTCGGCGCTGTAAAATCTGGGCAGCGGCCAGCTGATTAAACCTATTATAGCATAGATTGCAACGATTCTGTATATTTTTTTGAATATTTTGCTGTAAAATGAATATTTTCTGCCGCACATCCGCCTGGTCGGGCACGCACATCTCCGCTGCAGCAGAGGGCGTGGGCGCACGCAGGTCAGCCACATAGTCCAAAATCGAGGTGTCAATCTCATGCCCGACGGCAGAAACCACCGGTTTGCGGCAGGCTGCGGCGGCACGGGCGATACGCTCTGAGTTGAAGACCCACAGATCCTCTTTGCTGCCGCCGCCGCGTGTGACCAAAATCAGATCAGGGCGCGGGTCACGGTCCAGCCTGCGGATGCCCTCGGTGATGCTCTTTTCAGCCTCAATGCCCTGCACATTGACCGGGGCCAGCAGCAGTTTGACCATCGGCCAGCGGCGGCCGATGACGTTCTGCACGTCCTGCCACGCCGCGCCGGTCTTGCTGGTCACAACGCCGATGCACCTGGGCACGGCGGGCAGCGGGCGTTTGCGTTCAGGTGCAAACAGGCCCTCGCTGTCCAGCTTTTTGTACAGCGCGTCAAAGGCCATCTGGGCAGCCCCCGCGCCGAAGGGCTTCATATAATCGGCATATAATTGAAACGCGCCGTCTCGTTCGTAAATCGTGGCGCGGCCATAGACCAGCACCAGCATACCGTTCTGCGGCGTGAAATTCAAAAGCTGTGCCTGGGAGCGGAACATCACGGTCTTGATGGCCGCGTTCTCGTCTTTCAGCGTAAAATACAGGTGGCCGCTTTTGTAGTGGCGGGTAAAGCCGGAAATCTCGCCGCAGACGATCAGATCGTTCAGCGGGTCGCACTGGGCCAATACCTGCTTGGCCAGCCGGTTCAGGCTGGTTACATTGATGTAGTCGGCCATGCGCCACACTCCCTTGCCGCTAAAATCGAGATGCCGATGGCGTTGTCACTGGCAAATTTGCCCGGCACAAAATGCGCGTTCGGCACGCGGTTCGTCACATAGGTGCGTATTAAATCACTGCTCATCACGCCGCCCGCAAACACGACCGGCAGGCCCGGGCACTCTGCTAAAGCGTTGTTCGCCATCCGCACCAGTGTCTCACCCACGCAGAGTAGGCAGTATTTGCAGACGTAGGGTGCGTCGTGCCCTTCCGCCAGCAGCTTGGCGCACTGGTTTTCAAGACCTGATAAACTGCACGTCAGCCCTTTTACGCTGACCTTGGGGCGCACTTTCTCGGTGCATAAAGCGGCCTGCTCGCTGACATAGACGCCCGCCGGGAACGGAAAGCCAAGTTTGACGCCCAGCCGGTCCACGGCCTGCCCGGCATATAAATCGCTGCTGGTGCCCAGCGGCGTGATGCTCTCGGCCTCATGGCACAAAAGCAGGTCAGTCGTGCCGCCGGATACGTGAAACACCAGCGCCTCCCGCTCAAACAGCGTAAGATCGCCGGTGGCGTACAGTGCGGCGGCAATATGCCCCTGCTGGTGGGTCAGCTTGACCATCGGCAGCCCTTTGGCCAGTGCAAACGCCGTGGCGGCGCTGACACCAGCCAGAAAGCACGGCATATACGACCCTTCCACCGGGCGTGGCTTGGCTGAAACGCCGACGGCGGCAACCTTGGTCAGGTCGGCCTTGCCGGAAAGCTCAGCCAGCATCTCCGGCAGGGCTGCCGTGTGGTGGAACAGCGCGTCACTCTGGCGCAGGCCCAGTTGACCTTCTTTGACAGGCAAAAACTTTTTGCAATCGCAAACAACCTCTCCGGCGTCTGTGTCAAACACTGCCAGAGAGGTTGCGTAATTGCTGGTGTCGATGCCCAGCGTCAGCATTGGGATTCCGGGGCCTCTCCGCGCTCCCGCGCGACGGAACCCAGCAGGCCGTTGACAAACTGATAATCGTCGTCAGCACCGTATTTTTTGACCAGCTCCACAGCCTCATTGATGGCGACGCCGGGCTTCTGCTCCTCACCGTACAGCATTTCTGCCAGGGCAAGGCGCAGGGCAACCAGGCTCACGCGGGGCACGCGGCGCAGCGTCCAGCCCTTCAGGTGGGCGGTGATGATCTCATCCAACTCGGCGGCGTGGTCGTTCATGGCGGCCAGCAGCTGGTTGGCAAAGGCGTCGGGGGCGGCGTGGTCCTCAGCGGGCACGGTGGGCTCTTCGGGTTCAAACGTGGCGGCAAATGCCGTCAGAAAGGTCATCTCGCGGGACTCGCGGCGGGTCAGCTTTTTCTCCATACTCAAAATTCCTGTCTTTCCTGATTCTCTCTTATTTCTCAGTCTTGTCGACGTCGGTCAGGCCAACGACCAGCACATCGACGCGGGCGACGGTGATGCCGGTCATGTTCTGGATGGCCTGCTTGACGTTCTCCTGCACTTTCTCGCACAGAGGCATGACCTTACTGCCGTACACAACGGTGATGTGTACCGTGACGGTGGCAATGCCATCCTCCATAACGACGGTGACGGGCTTCTGCAGGCCGGTACGGCCCAGTAGCGAACGGACGTTCTGGCTGGTGCCGGTGGCTACATCAGAAACACCGTCAACCTCCAGCGCGGCCAGACGCGCGATTTTTGCGATAACTTCGGTCGAGATCTGTAAGCTGCCGCCGATGGTATTGTGTACATCCATAATGTGTACCCTCCCGTTGCAAACGGCCTTTTGGCCATAGTTCTACTAATATGATTCAGTGTACCACAAAACGGCGGCGTTTGCAACAGAATGTTCAGTTATTTTACTTCCACGATGGTGATATCCTGCGCGGTCAGCCCCTTGCACTGGTTCAGCAGCGCGTCGCGAATGCGGGTGACCTCCTCCGCCGTCAGGGCATCGTTCTCGGTCATGACGGTGACGTTGGCCTTGCTGCCCTCCAGGTTGACAACACAGTCGGCGAAGCCCTTGGACTTGATGAGCGTTTCAAGCTTGGTTTCCAGCGTAATATTGCTGATGCGGGCGCTGAGCTCAGTGGTCAGCTGGTCTTTTTCGGCGTCGCTGAGTTTGGCGTCCTTCAGGGACTTTTTCAAGGTGTCCAGCGCTTCGTCCCGGGCCTTGCTGCGCGTTAAGCGGGCGGACTCAAAAAACTCTGTGCCGGAATCCTGGTTCACACTGACCAGCTGGGCTTCGCCATAGTTTTTATCGCCCAGTTCCTCTGCGGCGGGTTCGGCATCTGCTGCAGTCTCTACGGCCAGCGGGTCGGTCAGGATTTCGGATACAGCGGCGGATGTCTCCACGGCATCGGCGGCAATATCCTCCGAGACGACCAGGCTCGACGGGGCCTCGCGGGAGAAGGACCAGTTCAGATACACGGCGGCTCCCAGCGCCAGCATCAGGACGGCGGCGGTCGCACCGCGGTTTTTTAGTTTGGCAGAAACTTGTTTCATAACGGCTCCTCCTCTATCTGGTCGATGCCATTTTTGCAACGGTGATGTGGTTCGCGCCGACGCCGGTCAATGTCTCCACCAGCGCGGTCACGCGGTTCTGTACGGCTGCGTTGCCGCCGCCCTCGCACACAACAGCCACGCCCAAAACCTGCGGCGTCTGCACGGTCTCGACAAGGCCGTCTGCCCTGCCGCTGCCCAGCAGCACATGGGTCGATGCACCGTCAGCGTCGGTGTCGGTGGCGTAGATGCTCTCACTGCCGGATTCCAGCGTGACCATGACAGCGGTCTTTCCAGCCCCTTCTACGCGGAAAATCAGCGCGGTCAGACGGCTTTCCAGCTGGGTGGCGTAGTCAGCGGCTGTGTCGGTCTGCACTGTTTGCGGGGACTGTGTGCTGTTCCCGGCAGGCAGCCAGGCCGTGACACCCAGCAGCACCAGCCCAGCCAGCCCGGTGCAGACCAGCAGGTTCACCCGCTGCTTTTCGTCAGCCAGGGCTGCGTGCAGCTTGGCGGCCAGCGGGGCCAGCTTCTCCTGGGCGGTCATGGGGTATCCCCCGCAAACTGCCAAGGCAGCGTGCCCGCGTTGACGGCCAAAAGAGACTCGATGGCCGCTTTGTCGCGGATATCCACCGGCGTGATGACGCAGACGCCATCCTGCAAACTGACCGCCGCATCAATACCCGCGCCGCGCAGCACTTCCCGCACGGCGTCCACCGAGGCCGTCAGCGCCAATTCCCGGCGGTAGGCTTCATAGCCGACGGTACTGCCCCCTGCGGGCAGGTTGCGCAGCTCGTCGGCCAGGCCGTGCCAATCAATGCCGCGCACCATCTGCACGCCCGCTGTTAAAATATACAGCACCAGCACGGCGTTTATGACGGTTTTAAAGCCGTTTTCCGGCCAGAAGAGCCGCAGCATCCCCGCCAATGCTGAGATCACACAGCACCCCAGCGCTAAATGACGCAGCGAAGTCATCCAAAACCTCCATTCCCTGCCAGCAGCAAAAGCGCGGTGGACAGAAACACCATAAAAAAGTAGAGCACCAGCACCGACCCGCAGAGCCGCGCCCCCTCAAAGTAGAGATGGCACAGCCGGGCGCACTGTTTTTGCCCGGTAGTCCCAGCCACGATGCCTGCCGCCGCAAAGGTGACGGTGTAGGCAAGGCTTTTCAGAAACAATGGGGCAAACAGCGCGGCCAGCGCCAGCAGTGCCGCTAACGCCAGCGAGCCTTTGAGCAGCTGTAAGGCAGCGGCGGCCCCAGTCAGCGCGGCGGCAGCGGCGTCCCCCACCACCGGGATGGCTCCCTGCAAAAGCCCTTTACCGGTCTTTAGCGCGGCGTTGTCCACTGTGGCGGCTAATGTGCTTTGCAGCCCCAGCACCAGGCTGAACAGCGCCCCGCAGACCTTTAATAGCCAGCTGATACAGCGGGCAAACAGCGCAGCGGCATCCTCAATGCCGTGGTTGCCCCACAGGCAGGCGCAGACGGCGAAGCAGAAGTATATCTGCATGATGGGCAACAGCAATTTTTGGATGAGTGACGCGAGAAAACCCGACATAGCCAAAAACATGCCGCTGTACACCAGCGCCCCGGAAACCTGCCCGCCCGCCGCCGCAAGGCCGCTGAACACCGGCACAAAGGTGGTTAAGTAGGTGCGGCAGTCCTGCGCTGTGGCGGCGACGAGTTCTGTCAGCTGCATGACGGTGGAAAGGCTCAACGAACCGAACCCCAGCACGGCAAGAATTTCCACATAGCCGCTGTATGGGCTGCCCGCTAAAAGCCCCAGCAGTCCCGCCAGCAACAGGTATCCGGCGGCCTGGGCTGCAAAGTGCAGTGCAGGCTGGAAGCCCTCGGCCAGCCAGCTGCCTAACGTATCGCACAGGTCAGAAAGGCTCCACCCGGCAGCGTCGGTGATATCGACGCCGCTTTCATCCAGAATAGCCTGAGCGTCTGCGGGCAGCTCGTCCGCAAATGCGGCGGGCGGCGCGGCGAAAAGAAGGATCACTGCAAATAGTCCGCAAAGGAGCCGAGCAGCGATTGCAGCAGCGGCAGCGCCTGCAAAAGGGCCAGCACGCGGCCGCACAGCTCGACGGCGGTCGCGGCGGCAGAAAGCCCGGCCTCCTTGCAGGTGTCGGCGGCAAACTGGGCCACCAACGCAATGCCCAGCACCCGCAGCAGTACCGCCGGGCTCTGCCCTTGAAAATAGACGTCCAGCGTGCGCAGCCAGTCCAGCCATGGGTCTACCTGTTGTACCACCACCGCCAGCAGCCCGGCGGCAGTGCAGGCCGAGACAAGGAACGCGAAGGCTGGCTGGTCCTTTTTCAGCAGCAGGGTCAACACGGCCGCCACAAACACAGCGGCGGCCAGCTTGCAAAGCAGTATCATAGCTCATAATTCAAACAGCGCTTTGATGAGGACGAACAGGTCGCTGATCTGCCGCACCAGCATTGTCAGCACGACGATCAGCCCGGCGAGCGTCGTCATCATGGCCTGATCCTCCCGCCCGGAACGGATGAGCAGCTGGTTCAAAACGGCAACGATGATGCCGGTAGCGGCGATCTTGAAAACAAGGTCAATGTCCATTTCGGGCCACTCCTTACCACAGCAAAATGGCGGCCAATACGCCCAGACAGCCGCCCAGGCGGGGCCACAGCCGGCGGGCATCGTGGGCGCGGGCGGCAAGCTCGTCGGCCTCGGCCTCACACAGCGCCGCCAACCGGCGCAGCGCGGCACAGGCGGTCAGGCGCGGGGATTCTTCGGCAACGGCCAGTGTCTCGGCAATCTCTCGGCAAAGGGCATCCGGCAGGCAGTCTGGCGGGCGTAGGGCTGACAGCTCCGCTGTACCCGCAGGGCAGCAGGCGGAAAATGCCGGGCAGCGGGCCGCGCGGGCCAGCAGCTCCGGCCCGGCCAGGGCTTGCGCTTCCAGCAGTTCCGCCAGGTAGGCCAGCAGCCGGGCAAAGGTATGGCACTGCCGCTGCTGCGTGCCGATGCGGGCGGCTGCGGCAAACCCACCGCCAGCCCCGGCTAAAATCAATAGCAGCGCCCCGGCAGTGCGCAGAAAAACCGTCACAGCGCCACCAACCGAACCACGGTGCCGGGCTTCGCACGGCCCGACAAAAAAGCTGCTTTTTCAAATGCGCCTGTGGCGAGCAGCTGTGCCAGCTGGGGCTTTTTGCGCAGACCCTCGGGGCTGTCGCAATGCACGGCGGCGAGAAAGATGACCCCCGAGGCCACACCCTGCGCTATGGCCTCTGCGTCCCCCGGTGTGCCCAGCTCGTCACAGACGATGATGCGCGGGTTCATGCAGCGCAGCGCCATGGCAATGCCCTCGGCCTTGGTGCAGCGGGCGTAGACGTCGCAGCGTATCCGCGCGGCGCGTGGCAGGCTGCCGCTCTCGCAGGCCATCAGTTCCCCGCGCTCGTCAATGACGCTGACGATGGTCTCCCCTTCGCAGAACTTTTGCACAAGAGATCGCAACAGTGTGGTTTTGCCGCTGCCCGGCGGGCCGGCCAGCAGCAGACCGCCGGCGGGCGTGGCTATGTAGGCTTCCAACTCCGATGGCAGCGGGCAGGTCAGCCAGCGGGCAATGCGCAGGTTGAGCGACGTCACCGCCGAGAAACCGCCCGGCCCGCGGCACCCAGCCACGCCGATGCGGCAGCCGCCCTGCACAGTGAAATACCCTCGTTTCAACTCGTCCTCATAGGCGTAGACCGAGCGGCGGCAGAGCTGCAAAAAGCAGTCACGCAGAGCCTCGGCATCCAATACGGTGGGCAGCCTGGCACCCGGCAGAAACTTCGCCGCCGGACATAGGCGGCCCTGCATCGTGAACAGCACGGGCTGCCCCAGCCGCAGGCGTATTTCCTGGACATACGGCGCGTAGTGGATATCCAGTTTTTCCAACGGTGCGCGCAGTGCGGGTGGTAGGCTTTGCAGCAGGCGGTAATACTCGTCCATCGTTTCTTCACCTCACACTGCCACTGTATGATGCCGCGCGGGCGGATAGAACAAAAAAGAGGACATCCCCGAATGGAAATGTCCAGTAGAAAAGTGTGATGTTTTGTGGGTCATCGAGGATGCCGACACTTACGGTTGTAGGGGCGCATTCTATATGCGATGCGTCCGCGCGTTATTGGTCGTTTTCCTCAATCAGCCTATACAGCCCGGCCTCGTCCAATACCGGAATGCCCAGTGTCTGGGCTTTGGTTAATTTGGAACCGGCGGCCTCACCGGCCACAACGTAGCTCGTCTTTTTGCTGACAGACCCTGCCGCCTTGCCGCCGTTCTGGGTGATGAGGGCTTCGGCTTCCTGACGGGAGAGCGTCGGCAACGTGCCGGTCACGACCAGCGTCATACCGGCCAGCGCTGTGCCCTTCTTTTCGCCGGTCCACTGCATATTCACGCCGTCGTCGGCCAGGCGGCGCAGCAGGTCGGTCGTTCCGTCCTTTGCAAAAAATTCCAGCACGCTCTGGGCCATGACCTCGCCAAAGCCGTCAATCTCGCACATCTGTTCGGCCGTGGCCTGGCGAAGTGCGTCCATGCTGCCGAAATGCTCGCCCAGCAGTGCGGCGGCCTTGTCGCCGATATTGCGGATGCCCAGGCCGAAAATCAACTTGTCGAGGTTGTTGCGCTTGGAACCCTCAATGGCATTCAGCAAATTCTGCACGCTCTTTTTCTTGAACTTATCTAAGGTAAGCAGCTGTTCCTCAGTTAAGGTGTACAGATCGGCCACGGTGCTGACCAGCCCTTTGTCGATGAGCTGCACGGCCACAGCCTCGCCCAGGCCGTCAATGGCCATGGCGTTGCGGGACGCAAAGTGGATGAGGTTGCGCAGGCTTTGGGCCGGGCACTCGGGGTTGACGCAGCGCAGGGCCGTTTCGTCCTGCAAATGCACGACCGGTGCGCCACAGCTGGGGCAGACCGTGGGCATCGTAAAAGTCTTGCTGCCCGGCAGCCGGGCCGAAACGCCAATGACCTCGGGGATGATGTCCCCCGCTTTGCGCACCTTGATGGTATCGCCAATGCCAACGCCGAGGTTTGCAATGATATCGCCGTTGTGCAGACTGGCGCGGGAAACGCTGGTGCCCGCCAAGAAAATCGGGTCAAACACCGCCGTCGGCGTCAGTACGCCGGTGCGGCCGACGGTAACTTCAATATCACGGACGACGCTCTCTTTAACCTCAGGCGGATACTTGAATGCAATCGCCCAGCGCGGGAACTTGTTCGTGCTGCCCAGCGTGCGGCGGGCGGCCAGGTCGTTGACCTTGATGACTGCGCCGTCAATGTCAAATTCCAGCGTGCCGCGGGCTTCGCCGATGGATTCAATTTCTTTGATGGCGTCCTCGATATTCTCAAATACGCTGTACCGCGGTGATACCGGGAACCCCAGCGTTTTGATGTAGTCAAGCGTTTCATGGTGAGTCTTGAAGGTTCGACCCTCGCACTGCTGCAAGTTGAACACAAAGATGGACAATCCGCGTTCTGCCGTGATTTTGGAATCCTTCTGCCGCAGAGAACCGGCCGCCGCATTGCGGGGATTTTTGAAGGGCATTTTGTCCTCAAGCTCCTGCTGTTCTTTCAGTTTAAAGAATGCCGAGTGCGGCATATAGACTTCGCCGCGCACCTCCAAAAAGTCCGGCGCGTCGGGCAGTTCGTGCGGGATGTCTTTGATGGTCATGATGTTCTCGGTCACATCCTCGCCCACAACGCCGTCGCCGCGGGTCGAGCCGCGCACGAGCTGGCCCATGCGGTATTCAAGGCTGACCGAAAGGCCATCGATTTTCGCCTCGACGACATACTCCGGCTCGATGCCAGCCTCGCGCACGCGGGTGTCAAACTCCCGCAGCTCGTCAAACGAGAATGCGTCCTGCAAACTCTCCATCTTGACGGCGTGCGTTACCTTGCTGAATTTGCTGCTGGCCGTGCCGCCGACATGCTGTGTGGGCGAGGACGCTGTGACCAGCTCAGGGTATTCAGCCTCGATTTGCTTTAACTCCCGGTTCAGGGCGTCGTACTCGAAATCTTCCAGCTCGGGGGCGTCCTGGTCGTAATAAAGGCGGTTGTTTTTTTCTATGATGACGCGCAGTTCTTCGGCGCGTTTGCGGGCTTGCTCAAGTTCCATACTGTTCCACTCCGTTTGTTGGTATCACTTTAGTATACCACACTGCACAGAGAAACTTCAACAATCAAATCAAATCCCGGCGTAGGCGCTCGGGGTATCGCCGCCGATCAGCACACTTGCCAATGGGTAGTCGGCGTATACGGTCAGCGTGGCGGTGCTGCCGTCCAGAATCATATTGACGGTGACGGATAGCTGCAAAACTGCGCTGTATCGTGTGGTATTGATGGATAAAGACTCCGTCGCCTCCCGGATATGCCCCTCAGCGTAGCCCTTGGGCTGTACCTGCATCCGCCAGCCCGGGCCAAGGCCGCTGAGCAGTGAGTTGTTCGTCAGGCTGCCGAAAGGAATCGTGAAATCTTCCTCCGGCAAAACGTTCATTTCCTCCTGCACGGCGCTGACAAGGCGCAGCTGCGCGGCCCCGGCGGCTGCTGCGTCCAGACTGACGATGCCGCCGCTCTGCACAAACAGCGCATCGGTAAGGGACGCATCCGCTGCGAGCGCCGCTGCCACGGCTCGGTTGACGGCCTGCACGGTGGCTGCGCGGGCTTCGTATTCGGCCAGCTCGTGCAGAGTGGGTTTGATGACTGTGTTGACATAGCGGTCCAGCCACAGCCCTCCCGCCAGCAGAGACGCCGCCAGCAGCCACAAAACCCCGCGCAGCTGCGCCCGCCGCATGGCTTTTACACTGCACCGCCGCATGGCACCACCCCCCGGCGTATCCTATGCAAAAACGCCCCGGAGCGTTCAAACTCCGGGGCGCAGTGTGCTTTAGGTATGATTATTTGAAGTAGCGGTCCAGCAGGCCCTGCATACCGCGGCCATGACGGGCCTCGTCCTTTGCCATCTCGTGGACGGTGTCATGGATGGCATCGAGGTTCAGCTCCTTGGCCTTCTTGGCAAGGTCCATCTTGCCGGCGCAGGCGCCACACTCGGCGTCAACACGCATCTGCAGGTTCTTCTTGGTGCTGTCGGTCAGGACCTCACCCAGCAGCTCAGCAAACTTGGAAGCGTGCTCGGCCTCCTCGAAAGCGTAGCGCTTCCAAGCCTCGGCAATCTCGGGGTAGCCCTCGCGGTCAGCGACGCGGCTCATAGCCAGGTACATACCGACCTCGCTGCATTCGCCGTTGAAGTTCTCGCGCAGACCCTGCTTGATTTCCTCGGGAACATCCTTGGCGATGCCGACGACATGCTCGGTCACGTAGGTGTTGTCCTTCTTCTCAATAAATTTGGATGCCGGGGCCTTGCAGACCGGGCAGAACTCGGGAATAGAACCCTCAGCGATATAACCACAAACGGTGCAAACGTACTTCGTCATAAGAATTGCCTCCTGTTATTTTGTAATAGCTCCTAGGACACATTCCTGTGTCTGTGGCTATATTATACGATACATTTACAGGTTTGTCAATAGCAATTTTGTAGTTTTTAAGAAATAATCTTAATTTTTAAAGGGACTCCCCTTCCGCTGCTGCCCGGCGGAACTGGGCAGCGCGGTGAACAGTGCTTTGGTCATCACGCAGCTGATGCCGCCAACGATCAGCCCGGCCGCCAGCAGCACCGGCGCATAGGCAAGCGCCATGCCGCTGGACAGGAGGATGGCTGCCCCCATCAGCTGGCCGAGGTTGTGCGCCAGCGCCCCACAGGTGCAGAATATGTACCCGCTGACCCCGGGCAGATGCAACAGCAAAAGATACACGGCCAGCGCCAGCGCCCCGCCGCATAAGGAAAGAAAACCAGCGGTCACGCCGCGCGTCAGAAAGGCAAACAGTGCCTTGAGCACCACCAGCAATACCGCCGTGCGGGTGCGCAGGAACAGCAGCGCGTACATGACTACAATATTGGACAGCCCTAACTTAATGGCAGGCATCAGCCCCAGCAGGGGCGATACCATGGATTCCAGCCAGGACAGTGCGATGGCAAGGGCAAACAGCATCCCGGTCCATGCGGTCTCGCGGGCTTTTGGATTGCGCATCTGGCAGTTCACTTCCTCATAGTGTAGGGGTCGATGCTCACCATCGACCCGCGGGCGGAGGCGAGCATCCGCCCTTACAAATCTGGTTTTTACTTTGTCTTGAATATACCCTGCCGAAGGGCGGTTTGTCAAGGCATAAAAAGTTTACATATTTTTGCTGCCGGGCGGCTCGTGTTTCGCCCAAAACATCTTGAAAAAAACAGCCAAATAGTGTATCCTTATAAAAGTATGGGAAAACTGTGCCTATACGTGAGGGAAAACCTTACCGAAATATAAAAGGAGAATTTCACCTATGAAAAAGCTGATTCCTGTAATTCTTTGCTGCGCTATGCTGCTGGCCGCCTGCGGCTCCTCTGCAGACAGCACCTCCACTGCTGTCTCCTCTGAGAGCAGCTCTGCTGCGGAAAGCACCATCGGCGGTGCCGATGGCCCGACGGATATCGTCATCAGCGAAATCACCGATGCCTCCACCGGCGAGGAGGCCAACACCGCCAACCTTGATGCCGCCGTTGCCGCTATCGAGGCTGTCAACCCCATCGCCAACCCTCGTGCGCTGGATGACTTCTCTGTGGAGAATGAGCTGATGCTGACGATGGACAACCTCGTCGGCTACAAGGGCGACGTCACCAACGACCAGGCAGATTGCGGCCTTGTCTTTGTGGCCCAGGCCAAGGACGGCCAGGTTGACGCTGTGAAGGCCGAGTTGGAAGCCTACAAAGAGAGCCTGTCCGCTAACGACCTGTACGCCGAGTTTGCTGACAAGATTGCCCTGGCGAAGGACGCCCGCATTGTGACCAACGGCAACTATGTCGCCATCGTCATAGCCGGTATCGCTAACCCGGAATACGCCCCCATCGACACCGCGCTGGAGACGGCCCTCAACTTCTAAAAGATGACCCGATGCAGGGCCGCTGCCGTTCGGCAACGGCCCTTTTTTAACATGATTCAAAAGAAGGGAGTACGCCATGGTTTTTAACAGTGTGGTGTTCCTGTTCTGCTTTCTGCCGCTTTCCCTGCTGCTGTATTATCTGGTGCCCGGCCGCGCCAAAAATGCAGTGCTGCTGGCAGAAAGCCTGATTTTCTACTGCTGGACCGGCATTGAATTTCTGCCGCTGATTGCAGCGCTTATTGTGTTCAACTACCTGTGGGCGCTGCTGACAGCCAAGACCGGGGCTAAGTTGCGCGGTCTGCTGCCAGCCGTGGCGGTGCTGGTCAACCTGGGAGTATTGGTGTATTTCAAGTATGCCAACTTTCTGATCGACACGCTGAATCAAATCGGACATTTTGGCATTGCAGCCCTGAATATCGGCGCGGTGCTGCCGCTGGGCATCAGCTATTACATCTTTAAAATCATCAGCTATGAGGTCGATGTCTACACGGGCAAAATCAAACCGGAGAAAAATTTTCTGACGTTTGCGGTATATGTCCTCTTCTTCCCGCAGCTTATTGTCGGGCCTATCGTGAAATATCGCGAGATGGCCGACCAGCTGCACGATGGCCAAAACCGCTGCACGCTGGCAAAGGCCCAGCGAGGTGCGGAACTGTTCGTGTTCGGCCTCGCAAAAAAAGTCATTCTGGCGGATTCCATTGGTGCGCTGTGGACTGATATCATCGGTGCGGGTGGCGTGGGGCTGGCGAATGTCTCGACCCCGCTGGCATGGCTGGGCATTATCGCGTACAGCTTGCAGCTGTATTTCGACTTCGCCGGTTACAGTGAGATGAGCAACGGCCTGGCTGCTCTGCTTGGCTTTGATTGCCCGGCCAACTTCAATTTGCCGTATATCTCCGGTAGCATCACCGAATTTTGGCGGCGCTGGCATATCACGCTTTCGGGCTGGTTCCGGGATTACATCTACATTCCCTTGGGCGGCAACCGTAAAGGCGCGGCGCGGCAGCTTTTTAATATGTTCCTGGTCTGGGCGGCTACCGGCATCTGGCATGGCGCAAGCTGGAACTTTATCGCCTGGGGACTTTACTACTTTGTGCTGCTGACCATTGAAAAGAACTTTTTGATGAAATACCTGAAAAGGGGCAAAGTCTGGCCGCACATCTACACGCTGTTCTTTGTGGTACTGGGCTGGGGCATCTTTACGGCCAACCAGCCCGGCGCACCGCTGGGCTTGCTGCTGCAAAAGCTGTTTGTGCCCCAGGGCGGCATTGCCCCGCTGTACTACCTGCGCAACTATGGTGTGCTGCTGGCGCTGGGCTGCGTCTGCTCGTCCACTTTGCCCAGCTGGCTGTGGGCAAAAATCAGCAAAAACACGGCGGCCAAGCTCATTGTGTTTGCGTTGCTGACCGTGCTGTGCGTCTGTTACGTGGTGGCTGCCACGAATGCTACGGCGCTGTACGCGAATTTCTGAGAGGAGGAATGGCTGTATGTCTACGAAAGTTGTCTACCGTAAAGACGGCGGCAAACGCCGCCCGGGCTATGCGCTGCTATTCCTCTGCGGTGCGCTGCTGTTTGGCTTTTCACTGGTGAACCTGCTGTGGCCCAAGCGCACCCAGCTGGAATTGGAAAACCGCAAGGCAGCCTCCTTCCCGGCGTTCAGCGTCAGTACGCTGCTGGACGGCAGCTGGCAGAGCGGCTTCTCCCGCTGGATGCAGGATCAGTTTGCCTTCCGTGACGCAGCGGTCAACACCCAGCGCGCGGCGGATGAGGTGCTGTTCCAGAAAGTGGAGGAAGGCGGCATCCTGCTGGGCAAGGACCACTGGATGTTTACAAAGCTGTTCACCGTGGACGATGCCACGAAGAAGCAGCTGGACAAAAATATCACGGCAGTCAGCGATTTTGCCGCAAATCACCCGGGCAAAGTCACCTTCCTGCTGGCACCGTCGGCCAGTGTCATCTACCCCGAAGCGCTCCCCCTGGTCGCACCGATGGTAGATGAAAACGCAATGTTCGATGACATCTTTGCAAAAGTCGGCCAGAATGCCGATGTCATTGATCTGCGGGAACCGTTCACTGAATTAAAGGACGAGTACCTGTATTTCAAGACCGACCACCACTGGACGCCCAACGGTGCGTACCACGCCTATGAGCAGTTCTGTACGCTGAAGGGCCTGACGCCCTTTGACCGCACCGCACATGAGGCTGTGACGGTGACAGATTTCCAGGGCACGCACTACTCGGCCACGCGACTGTGGAATGTGCAGAATGACGAGATCACCTACTACCCGCTGGACAGCCTGATGACGGTTTACAAAATCACTGGCGAGGCCCAGTACGAGCCGGACAAGACCGAGAACATTGTGAATGCCGATAAATTTGCCACCCGCGACAAGTATGCGGCGTTCCTGGACGGCAACAACGGCTATTCGACGATTGAGGGCAGCGGCACCGGCAGTATTCTGGTGGTGAAGGACAGCTACGCCAACAGCTTTATCCCCTACCTGACCGAAAATTATGCCAAGATCGGCGTGGTGGATTTCCGCAATTTCAAGTACGGCCTCGACTCGACGATCGAGAAAGAGGGCTATGACGAAGTGCTGGTGCTTTACAACTTCCAGACCTTCATCGCAGACACGAATTTGATCTATATTTCGCGGCCGTCGACGATACAGTAAAAGAACGAAGGCGAGCCTGAACGTTTCGTGAAACGTTCAGGCTCGTTTTTTGTATGGATGTGCGATGGCAGTGCGTCGAGGACGCCGCCTCTACTCAAAAACAACGGCCAATGTGGGTGCCGGAGCTTCCCTTCCCACGCCATACAAATTCTCATGCCAGAATTGCAAATGGAAAAAATCAGCTTTGGCATCGTTGGTAAGCGCGGCGAAAGCGTGCTGCAACTCTGCGCAGAGAAACCCCTGCAAATCGTCATCCGCATCGGCCAGGGATTGCAGCGTACAATCCCGCAGATGCAGCTGCACGGCGGTATCCTCCACAGTCACATTGACTTCGCTTTTGCAAAGCGCCTGCCCATCGTGGTACGCCGAAAAAAAATTATCTGCCTGCCCGCAGAGCACCGCCGCCAGTTGGGCAGGCAGACCACTGACGCGCCTGGCGGGGGCATCCTTTGCCAGCAGGTAAAAATCATACCCACTGTCGGTGCGGTAGCCGGGCACAGCACAGCCGTCGGCCTGGGTAAAAAGCTGCTGCAAGCCGCAGTGCAGGGCGTATTCCTGCTCCACGGCCTTCATGTCCTCATATAGATTCGCGGCGTCCTGCGCCCAGCTGTAGGCAGCATCGTCCAGCACAAATACAGACAGCTCCGGTGCTGGCTGGGCTTTGTCATACAATAGTGTGCCCAGGGTCTGCGCTGTCTGCCAGTCTGAGCCCGGTGGCAGGGCGGCCAGATCCAGCAGGCCGTAATAGAGCTGCCCGGGCAGCGTGTCCTCAGTCCGGTGTAGGGCCTGGGCAGGCGTTGCACCCCGGGCGCTGGCGGTCTTGTAGTGTACGCCGTCCTCCCCGCCGTTCTGGTCGGCCAGCAGCAGGCAGACCGAATACTGCCCCTGCTGCTGCGCAAAAAACACAGCGCGGACGATCTCCCGTTCAGAAAGCGCCTGTCCGCAGCCACAGAGCAGCACGGCAACACACAAAATCAGGCACGCCTTAACTTTTTGCACAGACACGCGGCGGCACCTCCCATCCAGGTCAGAACGACAAAGCCCCAGGTCATAGTGCTGCGCAGCGGCAGCGCGGCGTCCAGGTCAAGCTTGCGCAGCACGGCGCAGAGCAGCCAGATACCGCCAAGGTACAGCGGGAACCGGTCCAGTCCGGCGGCGCTGTTCTCGGCCTTGCTCTGCCCGCCCAGCAGCCGCACCAGCGCATAGAGATACAGCGCCAGCTTGACCGTGACCGCCATGACCCACAAAATAAATTGCAGCCACTCCAGCCGATTGAAAATCGAAAGCGCCCCGCACCGCGCGGCGGCGTGTACGGGGTCGACCCGCAGCGGCATGGCCGCGCCGTAGAACAGCTCCAAAAGCAGGTGCATCCCCACGTCAAAGGCCAGTGTATACCCGGCCAGCCGCAGCAGCGCGTGGCGGCCACGCTTGTCCTGCTCGGGCCAGAGGGCAGGCAGCAGATACTCCGGGTAGAGCGTCAGCTGGTCTTTTGCGGCAGCGCGAAAATTCCCCTGCGTCAGTGGT
Organism: Gemmiger sp.; assembly: GCF_057431175.1. Lineage (NCBI taxonomy): Bacteria > Bacillati > Bacillota > Clostridia > Eubacteriales > Oscillospiraceae > Gemmiger > Gemmiger sp. The sequence continues at coordinate 75,665 of NZ_DBMDDV010000003.1, forward strand.
GCAGTCTGCAAATTCGTCACCCGCAGGCGCGGCAGTACGGAGACCAGCATCACGGCGGTGACGAGGACCAACAGGCACAAAACGGCGTGGGCTGTCTGGGACAGCGCCGACACCCGCCGCAGATAGACGACCGGCAGCACACAGAGCAGGCAGACCGATGTCAGCGTGACCGCACCGGGGTACAGCCGCCCCGCCAGCTGCCACAGGCGCAGAAGCTCTAGTACCGAGGTATAGAAGAGCAGCGCCACGAACAGCAATTTGTACACCGGGTCGGCGGCCAGCCGCCAGCATCGGGCGAACAGCCAGCCGGCGGCGGCCAGTATTGGCACGCAGACCAGCGCCGCCGCCAGCCCGGCCCGGGGCCAGTAGGCTGTCTGGCTGCGCAGCAGCACGTTGACCAGCAGGCTGATCAGCAGTGCCGCAAACAGGCTTGGGCATTCACGTTTCATCGCGGCTGAGCACCTCCCCGGACTGGGCCAAGCGGCTCCAGATGCTGCGCACAAAGCCGTCCCGCAGGCTGGCGTGGGTGGGCGGCAGCAGCGGGTAGAGGTAGTCATACCCGAATGGCTCACTGCCGCAGGCCATGGCTAAAATCGTCAGCGCGGCGCAGGCCAGCCCCGGCACGCCGAAGCACCCGGCCAGCAGAATAACAGCAAAGCGGAACAAAATCGTCTGCTCGTACAGCGACGGCACAGCCAGCGTGGCAATGGTAGCAGCCGCGGCCATCGTTAAAACTGGTACGCTGACGATACCCGCACTGACGGCGGTCTCGCCGATGATGAGCGCCCCCACGAGGCTGACGGTGTGACTGATGGACTGCGGTGCGCGCAGCCCGGCTTCGCGCACGATCTCCAATAACAGCGTCACGCAGAGCATTTCCATCATCGGCGGCAGTGGCGTCGATGTCTCCCCCTGGGCGAGCTTGGTCAACAGCTGGATGGGGATGATCTCCGGTGCAAAGGACACGGCCATGACGTACAGACCCGGCCCGAATACGGCCAACAGAAATGCCAGATATTTTAAAATGCGGATCAGTCCCGCAAACACGGCACTGGAGGCGTAGTCGTCCAGGCACTCGAAATGCTCGGCAAAAAAGCTGGGGATGATGAGCGCGTAGGGGCAGCCAGCCACCAGCACAACGGCCTTGCCCTCGCACAGGCGGGCGCAGGCCGTGGCCGGGCGCTCGGTGTAGGCGGCAGCCGGGAACAGATTGAGCTTGTCCTGCTTGAGGAACGACGCAAAGTAGGCGCTATCCAAAAGAACGGGTATTTCTACCGCGGCCAGCCGCGCCCGCAGTGAGTCAATGGTCTCCTGCGGGGCTAGGCGGCTGTCATAGCACAGGCAGTATTCGGTCTTGGCGCGGGTGCGGGCTGTGTAAATTTCTGCCGCCAGTGTCCCGGTGCGGAACTGCCGCCGCAGCAGCGAAATGTTATTGCGCAAAAGCTCGGTGAACGCTTCCTGCGGCCCGCGCAGGTTGCCCTCGCCGGTGGGCGTCGAGACAGACCGCTGCGGCATTTCCTGGGTCGAAAACGCCACGGCCTTGGCAACACCTTCAATCAGCAGCACGGACAGGCCGTTGGAGAGCATTTCTATAAGTGTCGTCTCGTCGGTGATGGCGTCCGGCTCAGCTGGGATGCGGCTTTGGGTCAGCAAGTAGTCGCACAGCCCCTCCCCGCCGCCCAGCATGGCCGGATCGCGGTCCAGCATATCCAGCGCCATACGGCAGAGCTTTTCCGGTGAGGATAGCCCGGTGAACATAATGGCGGCGCAGGGTACGCCCGCAATCATCAGGCGCTTTGTATAGAAATCATCAGAATGACCAAACATTTCATCGAGAAACGCAAGGTTTGCATCCAGCGAACGGTTCAGCGGTTTTTGCGGCATCGGTGTTCCCCCTCTCACGCAAAATAGTGTTGCCGCTTTCGCCGGGATTTATGAGGAGGTGGCCCGAATGATTTCTTCGGTCGTGCGTACAGTGCTGGTGTACCTGGCCGTGGTGGTGGCTATGCGGCTGATGGGCAAGCGCCAGCTGGGCGAATTGCAGCCCTCCGAGCTGGTGACGACGCTGCTGATCTCCAACGTCGCGTCCATCTGCATCGATGAGCCTGACCTGCCGCTGTCGGCGAGTCTCGTGCCGATTTTTTTAATAACTGCGCTGGAAATTCTAAACTCAACACTTGTCTGGTTCTGCCCGAAATATGCCCAGCTTCTCTTGGGCAAACCGGTAACGATCATCCGCAACGGCGAGATACAGCAAAATGAATTGGCCCAGCTTCGCATCACGGCGTCCGATTTGGCCGAGGCACTGCGCGGCAAGGATATTTTCTCGCCCGAGGATGTCTACTGGGGTGTGGTGGAGCCGAACGGAAGCATCACGGCCGCGCCCATGCCACAGGACGGCGAGGCCCCGCCCATGCTGCCACTGCTCATCGATAAGGCGGTTTACAAAGAAAATCTCGCTTTTTTCGGCATGGATGCTGCCGCACTGGACGCTCTGCTGGTCCGACAGAACGTAACCCGGGAAAAGGTGCTCATGCTGCTTTACAACGGTGAAAAGATCGTATTGATACAGAGAAAGGCCGCCCCCAAAGGGACGGCCTGAAAGGTGCTTATGAAACGGAACTGGTATGCAGCCGCAATTTTGCTGGTGCTCTGCCTGCTGCTGTACCTGGCGGGGCGGTACGTGACCGACACCACCGATGCCATGCAGGCGGGTGTGCAGCGGGCTTACGCCTTGGCGGAACAGGGCGACTACCCTGCCGCCCGCGCAGCCTATGCGCAGACGACCCGGCGGGCCGAGCGCGACAGCGCCTTGCTGGCGCTGCTGGTGCGGCGCAACATTATCGACCAGCTGAACCAGACGATGGAGGTGCTGCCGCCCTGTGCCGAAGCGGACAGTCTGGCTGACCTGGAAATGGAGACGCAGCGCGCCTGTGCCCAGATTGCCCAGGTGCGGCAATCATTTTTCGGCGGGTTTTGAGCGGCTGTCCAGCATATCCTTCAGTTCTTCCATGAAGGTGTTGACGTCGCTGAACTGGCGGTAGACAGAGGCAAAGCGCACGTAGGCGACATCGTCCATCTGCTTGAGCTCCTGCATAGCCAGGTCGCCGATATGGATGGAGGAAACCTCGCGGTCGTATGAGTTGAGCAGCAGCTGCTCAATGCGGTCTACGGCAGCGTCCAGCTGGGTGTAGCTGACAGGGCGCTTCTCGCAGGCGCGCAGCATACCATTCAGCAGCTTCTGGCGGTCAAAGACCTCGCGGGAACGGTCTTTCTTCACGACCATCAGCGGGACCGTCTCGACGATCTCGTAGGTGGTAAAGCGCTTTTTGCAGTTCAGGCACTCACGGCGGCGGCGAATCTTTTCGCCATCCTCCGTCGGGCGGGAATCGATGACCTTGGAATCCACTTCACCGCAGTAGGGGCATTTCATATCGGGTACCCTCCTTTTCTACAAGCTCAAGCCTTCTTGGGGGCCTTCTTCTTGTTCTTCCAGTCGACCCACAGCGGCGTAGCAATGCAAATCGTGCTGTACACACCGCTGACCATACCGAACAGCAACGGGAACGCGAAGGAGTAGATGCTGTCCAGACGGTAGATGACGGAGATCACGCAGACGACGCCCAGTGCCAGGCAGGTGGTGATGGAGGTCATCAGAGAGCGGGCAAAGCTCTGGTTGATGGACAGGTTGACCAGCTCGGCAAGGCTCATCTGCTTTTTGCCGTACAGGGCGCTGTTCTCACGGATACGGTCGTAGATAACGACGGTATCGTTGATGGAGTAACCCAGGATGGTCAGCAGCGCAGCAATGAAGTTGCCGTTCAGAGGAATGCGCAGGATGACGAACACGCCGAACACGACAAACATATCATGCAGCAGCGCCACAATGGCGGTGGAACCGGCCTTGAGGCCGCCGATTTTGCGGAAACGATAGGCCACATAGAGAAGAATCAGCACACAGGCGGCGACCAGCGCGACGACGCTCTTGAGCAGGAATTCGTTGCCGATGGTGGCATCGACGTTGCTGACCTCATTCTGGGCAAAGTTGTTGTCGGGGTACTGCTCGTTCATGGAGGCCAGCAGGTTGTCCAGCTGCTCGGTGGTCAGTGTGTCGCTGCCGGGCAGGGTGACGGTCAAGGTCTGGTTGCCGGAGATATCAGAGCCGGTCTGCAGGGTCAAATCAGATTTGCCCAGCTCGCTGCCGATGGCGGACTTCAGGTCGTTCAGGTCAACGTCGCCCTCATAGGCCAGCGTGATCATAGAGCCGCCTTTGAACTCAACGTCCATCTTGACGCCGAACACGGCACAGAACACGAGCACAACAGCAATCAGTGCGCAGGAGAAGGTGTAGAACTTCTTGCGGTTGCCGATGAAGTTGATGGAAGGCGTTTTGAAGTTGGCACCGCCCTCCTTCTTGCCGCCGAAGAGCCAGGCTTTGCGCAGCGGCTTGAAGTGGACTGCACCGCGGATCATAACGCGGGTGGCCCAAACGCCGAACACGAAGTTGAGCAGAACACTGGTCAGTAAGGTGAAGCCGAAGGAGTAGATGGTGCCGGCCGTGGAAGGTCCAAACCAGAAGAAGATGGGGTTAAAGACCTTGGCCCAGAAGCCGTCCGTGGGGCCGAAAGCACCCATCAGGATAGCGGCGACGATAACGATGGTCACGTTGCCGTCGATGATGGGGGTCAGACCCATCTTGAAGCCGCTGTTGACAGCGCCCTCCAGGGTCTTGTTCTTGGCAAGCTCTTCCTTGATGCGCTCGGCAGTGATGACGTTTGCGTCAACACCCATGCCGATGCCCAGGATGATACCGGCGATGCCGGGCAGGGTCAGCGTGGAACCCGGGAACACGCTGAAGTAGCCGGAGACGACTGCCAGCGTGGCGGCGACCTGGCCCATCAGGGAGATAACGGCGATGGTGCCGGGCAGACGGTAGCGGAAAATCATCATCAGCGCGACCAGGATGAAGGCGATGATACCGGCCTGCACCATAACGTCCAGGCTCTTGGCGCCCAGCGAGGGGCTGATGGTGGAGTAGCTTTCCGCGGACAGGGCAAACGGCAGAGAACCGGAGTTGATCTGGTTTGCCAGCGTGGAAGCGCTGTCCTGGTCAAAGTTGCCCTTGATGATGGCCTCACCGCCGGTGATGGCCTCGTTGACCGTGGCGGTGGAAATGTTCGAGTCATCCAGCCAGATGGAAATGGTGCCGTTGTTGGCAGCCAGCTCGGTGGTAGCGGCGGCAAAAGCGGACGCACCGTCGGAGTTGAACTTCAGCTGGACGACCCAGCCTTCGGTCTCATTGTAGGCGGCGCTTGCGGAAGCCACGTCGTCACCGCTCAGAATCTCCTCACCCGTGGAGGAAGATCCCTTGCGGAACACCATCTTGGCGGTGGTGCCGATCTCATCGATAGCGGTCTGCGGGTTGAAGTCCGCTTCATCGCTCTTCCAGGGAAAACGCACGATGATACGATTTTTGTTGTTGTCGACGTAGCTCTCGTAGTCGGTGATGCCGAGGCCGACAAGGCGATCCTCGATAACCGTTTTAGCTGCGGCCATCTGGGCATCGGTGGCCTCCACATCGTCGGCAGGCATGAATGTAACGTCCACGCCGCCGCGGATATCGATGCCGAAGCGGATGTCAGATGCCCCCTTGACATAGGCATTCTTGGTGTCGCCGTAGGTATAGCTCACACCCAAAATGGCCGTCAGGGAGAACAGCACGATCAAAATTGCCACGACGAACAACGGCCATGACTTCCCTTTTCTGTTCATAGAAACCTCCAAAAAACTTGCCCGCACCGGCGGGCGGGATAGATTTTTGCCGCTTATTCAGCCTTATCGGCCAGCAGCTTTTCAACAACTGCCAGGCGCACACAGACGCACAGCAGTGCAGAAGCAGTTTCGACCTCGTCGAGGCTCGGATAGGTCGGCGCAATGCGCAGATGCGAGTCATCGGGGTCCTTGTGATAGGGGTAGGCAGAGCCTGCGCCTGTCAGAGTCAGGCCGCAGTCCTTGCACAGCTGGGCCACGCGCTTGGCGCAGCCGGGCATGACGTACAGGCTGATGAAGTAGCCGCCCTTGGGGTTCGTCCAGTGGGCGATATCGCCGCAGGGGGTCAGCTCATCAGCAAAGGCGGTTTTGACGGCGTCAAAGCAGGGCACCAGGCGGCGGCGATGCTTGGCCATATGGGCCAGCACACCGGCCTTGTTCTTGAGGAAACGGACGTGGCGCAGTTGGTTCATCTTGTCATAGCTGATAATCATGGTAGAGAACCGCTTGCACATATACTTCATCGAGTTCTCGCTGCAGGCAATGGCAGAAATGCCTGCGCCCGGGAAGGTGATCTTGCTGGTGGACGTGAACATAAAGACACGATCTTCGTTGCCGTACTTCTTGGCCTCGTTCAGCAGGACGGGTGTCTCAATGATCTCATCGGTCAGGTGGTGGACGATGTAAGCCTCGTCCCAGAAAATCTTGAAATCCGGGGCGGCGGTCTTCATAGCGGCGAAGCGGCGGATGGTCTCATCGCTGTACGTGTAGCCGTCGGGGTTGGAGTACTGCGGTACGCACCAGATGCCCTTGATGGTGTCATCGTTGGCGACGAGCTCCTCGATCATGTCCATATCGGGGCCGTCGGGGCTCATGGGTACAGAAATCAGCTCAAAGCCCATTTCCTCGGTGATGGCAAAGTGGCGGTCATAGCCGGGCACCGGGCAGAGGAACTTGCGGTGTTCGACCTGGCCCCAGGGCTTCGGGGACTCCTGAAAGCCGAACATCATGCCGATGGCGACCAAATTGTACATCAGCTGTAGGCTCGAGTTGCCGCCGACGAAAACCTCGCTGGGCTTAACGCCGAACACATCGGCAAACAGGGCGCGGGCCTCGGGAAGGCCCTCCAACTCGCCGTAGTTGCGGGTGTCGAAGCCGCTGTCAGTGATGTAGTTGTCTATCTTGAGCAGATCCATAGCCAGGTCCATCTGGTGAGGGCCGGGTTTGCCGCGTGCCATGTTCAGCTTCAGGCCCATGTCCTGGAACTTTTTGTACTGGGCTTCCAGTGCGGCTTTTTCAGCGGTGAGTTCGTTGCGATCCATTGCAAAATAATCAGCCATAATACGATCCCCCTAAAAAAATATGTACTTTCCCTATTCCCCGCTGCAGTTGCGCCCCTCTATCTTGGCACAATCGCAGGAGTACACTACATTATATACGATTTTTCAGAAATAAACAAGCGCTTTTTGCCATGATTTGCACTTTTTTATGCGGAAAAATACAAAAAAGCACATCTGCACCAAAAAACAGATGTGCTTTTGTAATAGACAAAGAAAAAAAACGACTGGACCGTAAGCCGGGTTCTGTATCAAACGACGATCTATCTTGTCCTTGCGTCACCGCAAGGCTCACGCCATCACCGGGACGCGCGAGACTCCGCATAATGTCCCATACGGATGTTGCTTCGAGCAGGGTTTACATAGCCGCAAAGTCGCCAGTGCGCTGGTGAGCTCTTACCTCGCCTTTCCATCCTTACCGCTTTCGCGGCGGTTTCTTTCTGTTGCACTATCCCTGGGGTCACCCCCGGCTGCCGTTAGCAGTTACTCTGTCTCTGTGAAGCCCGGACTTTCCTCAGGCAGCCCTTGCGGGCTGTCCCGCCGCCGTATGTTCCACTCGTTTTCTAAGCAAGTATAGCATATTTACAGCGCCTTGGCAAGCAAAAGTTACAACAACAGCTGCAGAACCAGCAGCGCCGTCACCCCGGGCACGCCCAAAACACCCGCGCAGAAGGCTGTAAAACGGGTCAGCGGCAGCGCAATCCCCGTTACGGGTTCCAGCAGCCCCAGCACGGCCAGCGCCCCTAGCCCGCAGACAGCCCCGGCCAGCAAACTGCGCACGCCGTGCCGCTGGCGGGCGGCGCACCGCACCACGGCCAGTACGCAGATGCCCGCAGCGAGGAAGGGCCAATACTCCGTCATAGGTTCTCCCGGTCTGCGCGCAGTATGCGCAGCAGTGCCCGCCAGCGGCACAGCAGGGCGGCGTGCTGGTAGGTCAGCTGCTCGATATAAAAGGGGTCCTGCGCTTCTTTAAAGGCTCGCTCGTTGGCGTGCAGGGCCTGCATGGTGGTTTCCAGCTCGGCCCTGGCGGCGCGGCGCTCCCGCTCGGCTTTGCTTATGCGTCTGAACATAAGGCCCCTCCGTCACAGCAAAATGCAGATCAGGCCGTCGCAGCCCTCGTTGATGATGCGTTCCAGCGTCTGCTGCAGGCGGGCGCGGGCTTCCTGCGGCATATGCAGCAATTTCGCCTGCACACCCTCGCTGACAAGCTCGTTCAGGCTCTTGCCGAAGATATTCGTGCTCCACAGCTTGCCGGGGGCGGTCTCAAAGTCGGAGAGCAAGCTCTTGATGAGCTCTTCGCCCTGCTGCTCGCTGCCGACGGTGGGCGAAAGCTCAGTGTGGATATTCGCCCGTATGATGTGCAGACTGGGCGCACTGGCGGAAAGCCGCACGCCGTACTGCCCGCCCTGGCGCACAATCTCCGGCTCTTCCAGCGTCAGCTCGTCGATGCCCGGCATGACGATCCCGTACCCGGTGGCTTCGACCTGGTCGAGGGCGGATTTGATCTTGTCGTAGGCGCGCTTGGCCCGGGCCAGGCTGACGACGCATGGCAAAAGGCTGGCTTCGTCCACGATGTCCAGCCCGGTCTGCTCACCAAGGATTTTGTAAAAGATATCCGGGGCCACTACGGCGTTGATGCCCACACTGCCGCTGGCAAGGTCCATGCCGGTGAGCGACGCGGATGTGATATACTCGCACCCCAGCTGGGGGCGGCGGCCTGCCAGGTCGGCCATCTTGTGTACCGAGGCGGCAAATTCCAGCATGGCTGTATAGATGGCGCTTTGCAGCCAGTGGCCACTTTCCAGCATCGTGACCCAGCCGGGCATCCGCACGGCAATCTCCCGGATGGGAAACTCGTACAAAAGCGTCTGCAAGAGTGAATCCAGCGTCTCAACGGTCATCGTCGTGCAGTTCAGCGGCACAACGGCGTGGGCATAGCGCTCAGCCAGTTCAGTGGCGAGGCGGCGGGCGTCGTCGCTGTCTGGCTCGGCGCAGTTGAGCAGGATGACATAAGGCTTGCCGCTGTCGTTCAGCTCGGCAATGATGCGCCGCTCGGCGTCAAGGTAGGCTTCCCGCGGCAGGTCGGCCACTGAGCCGTCCGTCGTGACGACCAGCCCGATGGTGGCGTGCTCCCGGATGACGCAGCGGGTGCCGGTTTCGGCTGCCAGGTCAAAGGGGACTTCGTGGTCGAACCAAGGGCTTTTGACGAGGCGCGGGGCCTCGTTTTCCTCGTGTCCGAGGGCACCGTCCACCATGTAGCCGACGCAGTCGATGAGCCGCGCTTTGAAACTGCCGCCGCCCGAAAGGTCGATTTTGACGGCTTTTTCGGGGATGAACTTTGGCTCGGTGGTCATGATAGTGCGCCCGGCGGCGGATTGGGGCAGCTCGTCGTGGGCGCGGGCGCGGCGGGCTTCGTTCTTGATGCGGGGCAGCAGCATCAATTCGGCAAAGCGCTTGATAAAGGTGCTTTTTCCGCTGCGCACCGGCCCCACAACGCCAAGGTAGATATCCCCGCCTGTGCGCTGGGCAATGTTGTGATAAATTTGCTCCTGTGTCACGGATGTTCCCCTCCTTTACAGCGCAGCCGGTATCAGCAGGCAGGCGGCGTCGGCCGTGGTCTCCCGGGTCGGCTCGCTGCTTTCCAGGTGGTTGGCGGCGGCCAGGTCCCGAGCGCGGGCGTGGTAGCGCTTGGCAATGTCAAAGATACGCTCCCCTTGCTGGGCATAGTAGATGTAGAGGGCCGGGCCGTCGCTGTCATCGTAGGCCTCGCCCAGCTCCACACCGCACAGCGCATCAAAGCTCTGTGCCTGCAATAGCGCACCGTTGACTTCGATTTCCAGATCGACCCGCAGCCGGGCACCGTTTTTACTGCTGGAGACCCGCACGACCGACGCCCCCACGCTGGGCCAGGCGGCATCGGCCACACCGGACCACAGGTCGCCGGGCTGCCAGCTGAAAGTTTTGTCATAGCAGGTCAGTTCGCCCCTGGCATCGCTGATGAAAACATGGGCGGTCCCCTTGCCCGACAGCCGCAGATGCGTTTCGGCCTTGTCGCCCTCGGCGGGCGCAGCGCAGAGCGCACCCAGCGTCACAAAACAACCCAGGACCGTGCCGCCTGCGTCGGGCAAATCATCCTCAATGCTGATGGGGATGCGGCCTGCAAGCGCTGTGGTTTGCTGCAAAAGGCGGCAGACGGTCTGCACGGTCTGGGTCTTGCAGAGCGTGGAGTAGGCGTCCGCCACGACGCTGTACTGCACGCTGCGCCAGACCTCGATGCGCAGCTTCCAGGTGACGGTGAGGGCGGCCTCCCCTGCGCCGTCGTCGGCACTTAAAGTGCAGGCCAGCACCTCGCCCCGCACAAGGGCGGTGTCGTCCTCGGCGGCGCCGGGCAGTTCCAAATTCTGCTGGATGGGTAGCTCCTTGCTGCGCACGGTCAGCTCGCCGCTGTCGGCGTTCTGGCTGCAAATTTGTATCTGCAAAGTGCCCTGCACACTGGCTTGCCCGGTGGCAAGGGTCACGCCGCCAGGGGCAAAGCTGCCGGTGATGTCCAGAACGCTCTCCCCTGCACCGGGCAGTGCGGCGACGGTCTCGGCGGTCAGGGTCTTTTCCTCGGTCACGGCGCACTGCAGGCCCTGCATCGTGCGGGTGTACTGCTCAATGCCGCAGTCGGCCAGTGAGGTCAGCAGCTCCAGCTCTTTGCGCACGGCTACGGCGGCACACAGGATGTACGCCCCGCGCAGGTCGATACGGTGCTCGCTGACGGCGCGGCAGTTACAGTATTCCGGTTCGCCCCAGACCTGCGCCGGACCCTCGGCGTACTGCCCGGCGGGCAGCTCGACCGATTTTTCAAAGGCAAATTTCTGTTCGGTGCGCAAAAGGCGCGTGCCAGGTTCCTCGCTCTGGTAAAAGACCGTGCAGCGCAGGTAGCCCTCCACCTGCCAGCGCCCGCCCGCCACCCGGTTTTGCAGCACCACCGGCGCAATCAGACACTTGACGATCTTGAATACTGCGGGCAGATAGTCGGGTATCAAAATTTCGGTTTCGACAGGAAGTTCCAGCCGCGTTTCCCAGCGACCGCCATAGGATGCTATGGTGTCTTTGAACACCTTGAGTTCCATATTGCTTGCCCCTTTCCGGTTATGTTCTGGGGCATTATATGCGGCGGGGCAAAAAAATAGCCCCTGCCCGGGTACGGGCAGGGGAATTTTTCAAACTTCAGACCTTGAAGGCTGCGCGCAGGAGCCAGCGGAAGGCGCGCGGGCAGCGGACCACGACCACATGCATGGCATACACCTCACTTTCCATGTCTGTGTACGCCATACTATGCGGGCGGCGGGTCAGGTGTTACGCATCGTCGCGAGTCAGCACCACAACGCCGGTGCCGCCGCTGCATTGCAGGTGGGCGGTCTCGGCGACAAATTCATTGCTGACGCCCAAAGGATAATCGGCGGTCAGCTTCGCGTTTTCCAGCGGGTAGAACGCACCGCGGATGGCAAGCCCGGTGAGCTGGCCTTCCAGAGGGAACACCGAGACGTACTTCCAGTCGCTGCGGTGCAGCTCCATCGGGGTGTTCGGCACAAGGAAATGCAGCTCACTCCGCTCGTTCGCAAGCAGGACCTTCACGCCGTTTTTGGCAAGGTACAGCCCGGTGGCAAGGTTTGCCAGCGTATGTTCCAGCCGGGCACCGCCCAGGGCACCCAGCAGGGTGATCTCGTCATAGCCATGTTCCAGCAGCCAGCGGGCAGCGTACTGGGTGTCGGTGTCGTCCTTCACATGGGGCAGCACGATCGTCTCGTGCTCGGCCCTGGGGCGCGGGGCAGAATCAAAATCGCCAACGATCAGATCAGGCCGCAGGTCAAGCCGCTCGGCGTTGCGGTAGCCCGCATCGCAGGCTACAATGAAATCCCCAGGGCGCACATAGCGGCCCACGGCGGTGGATACCGGCACGGCGGAAAGGATAATGGCACGCTTGCTCATTTTTCCCACTCCTTTCGTGCGCTGGCTTCTTCGTACATGGCAAGGTAGCTGGCATAGCGTGTTTTGCTGATGGTCCCCGAGTCCACGGCCTCACGCACGGCGCAGCCGGTCTCGCTGCGGTGGGAGCAGCCGGTGAACCGGCACTGGCCGAAGTAGGGCGCAAATTCCGGGAAGGTATGCTGGATATCATCCTTGGGGATGCGGCAGAGCTTTTGCGCTTCCAGGCTGGCAAAGCCCGGTGTGTCGGCCAGACGGCCGCCGCAAATCTCAAAAATCTCCACCTCGCGGGTCGTGTGACGGCCACGGCCCAGCTTTTGGCTGATAGACCCGGTCTCCCGCTTCAGCTCCGGTGCCAGTGTGTTTAACAGTGTGGATTTGCCCACGCCGGAGTTGCCGCAGAAAGCGCACAAATGCCCCTGGATATACCCGCGTATCTCGTCCAGTCCTTCGCCGGTTTCGTAGTTCAGCTGTATCAGCGGGATGCCGCTGCCTGTGTAGGCGGTGCGCAGCATATCCGCAGCGGCCAAGTCGGCCTTGGTCACGACCAGCACCGGCTGCACATCCTTGTAGATGGCGGCGGCGGCCAGCTCGTCCAACACCAAGGTGCTGGGCACAGGCTGGGTCGTGCTGGTGACGATGAACAAAATATCCAGGTTGGCGATGGGTGGACGGATAAAGACATTCTTGCGCGGTAAAATCTCATCAATCATCGTGCCATCGGCGGACAGGGCCACGTTATCCCCCGCCACCGGCGTGATGCCCCGCTTGCGGAAGATACCGCGGGCTTTGCATTCCACGATGCCGTCCGGCGTTTTTACATAGTAAAAGCCGCCGATGCCTTTTGTAATATAAGCCATGGTTCCCTCACTTGTCAGGCGATGGGATTGCCCTGGGCGTCGCACTGCTGGCCGTTCTCGTTCCACATCGAGCCATCGGTGTGCTGGGTGATCTGGTGGCTGCCGTCGGCACTCCACCAGGTGCTCTCCTGGATGCCGCCGTCACCACCGGAAGGCGTTTCCGGCTCGACCGCGGCCTCGGGGATACCGGTGGAGACGACCAGCGTGATAACGCTGGACTTGCGCACATTTGTACCGGCATCGGGAGACTGGCTCAGAACCGTGCCCTCGGGCTGCTCGCTGGGCTGCTCCACCGTGCGGATGGACAGATTCAGACCCTTGACCTCGTTGCGGGCTTCCTCAATGGTCTTGCCGGTCAGGCTCGGAACCTGGCTCTCCTTGGCGACCTCGGAACGGCTGACATACAGGATGACCGTGGTGCCGCCCTCGACCGTCTCACCGGAGGAAGGCTGGGAGTAGACGACCGCGCCGTTGGCGACGGTGTTGTCGGACATGGGCTTCTTCGTCACGCGCAGACCCATATCCTTCAAGGTCTGCTCGGCATCCTCGGCGACCATGTTCTTTGTCTCGGGGATCGTGACATACTGGGTGCCCAGGCTGACCGTCAGCACGATGCGCTGCTTTTCCTTCACGGTACGCCCGGCCTTGGGAGTCTGGCGGATGATGGTGCCCGCCGGTTCGCTGGAATATTCCTCCGGGAACTCGGCACGCAGCAGGCTGTTGTAGTCGGTGGCAAGGAACTCGTCCTTCGTCATGCCCACAAAGCTGATGATCTGCACGTCGGCACGGTTGGAGAACAGCAGGTTGCTGGAATTGGTGAAAATAAGATAAATCAGAATGGCCGCACCGATGACGAACGCCACGGCCATGCCGAAGAAAATCGGGAAAAGCGAGAAGCCCTTGGAGGCTTTCTTCTTCTTTTTGCCGGACTTGCTGCGGCCCGGGTTAGCGGTGCCCACTCGGCGGGCGTCGCCGGTGCGGATGTTGGCGGCTTTTGCGCCGGGCTTGGCACTGTTTACCACGCGGTTGATGTTCCTTTCAGGGTTATCTTCGGCATTGCGGTACTCATACTCAAAGCGGATGGAGGGATTGCGCTTGAACTCCTCAATGGCGTCCAGCATTTCCTGGGCACTCTGGTAGCGCTTGTCAGGATCCTTTTCCATGGCCTTTTCGGTGATCTGGCGCAGACCGGCCGGGGTGTTGGGGGCAATTTCCGCCAGCGGCTTCGGCTTCTCGGAAATCTGCATGATGGCAATGGACACTGCGCCGTCGCCGTCAAAGGGCAGGCGGCCGGACAGCATCTCATACAGCATGACACCGACGGAGTAGATGTCGGTGCGGGCGTCGGTGCGCTCACCCTTGGCCTGCTCGGGGCTGATATAATGCACTGAGCCGATGGCTTTGTCGCTGACGGTCTGGCTCTGTGCGCGGGAGAAGCGCGCAATGCCGAAGTCCATCATCTTGATGGAGCCGTCCGCCAGCAGCATGATGTTCTGCGGCTTGACGTCGCGGTGGATGATGCCCTTGGAGTGGGCGTGCTGCAAGGCGCTCAAGACCTGGGTGGCAAAGTGTACGACCTCTTTCCAGGTCAGGGCACCGCCGCGCTGCTTGAGATATTCTTTCAGCGTGATGCCGTCCACATACTCCATGACGATGTACTGCAATTTGTCGGTGACAGATACATCATAGACCTTGACGATATTGGGGTGACTGAGGATGGAGATGGCCTTGGACTCGTTCTTGAAACGGCGCACCAGTTCCTCATTGTCAAGAAATTCTTCCTTTAAAACTTTGACGGCGATCCGGTTGCCGGTTTTCAGATCGGTGCCGCGGTAAACATTGGCCATGCCGCCAACGCCCACCAGGCCTTCGATCGAATACCGGCCGTCCAGCCGCTTGCCAATCAGATTATCCATTGTTGACCTCCGTAGTTTCCACGCCCATGAGCAGAACCGTAATGTTATCCTGACCGCCCGCCTGCAGGGCGCGGTCTACCAGAATGCTCGTTGCATCAAAGAAAGGTACCTCACGCAAAACCTGCGCGATATCTTCATCCGACACCATGTTGGTCAAGCCGTCGGAACACAAGAGAAGAATGTCGCCATCCTCAATCTCGCAGCGGTTGTACTCCGGCACGATGTTGGCCGAGACACCCAGTGCGCGGGTGATGAGGTTTTTCTGCGGGTGGACGGCCGCCTGTTCCCGGGTGATCTGGCCGCTGTCCACCAGCTGCTGCACCATCGAGTGGTCGCGGGTGATCTGCCGCAGTGCCCCTGCGTGGAACAGGTATGCGCGGGAATCCCCGGCGTGTACCACATGGGCCAGTCCGCGGCTGGCGTAGGCGCAGACACCGGTGGTGCCCATGCCCTGCATTTCCGGGTCAGAGGTGGACTTTTCATACACGGCGCGGTTCGTGATATCAAACCCGCGCATGATGAAGGTCTTTTCCATGCCCGGCTGCAGGGCTTTCATGTGGCGGGCAAAATACTGCTGCATGGTGTCGGTGGCAATACGTGCGGCAATGCGCCCGCCGTTGACACCGCCCATACCGTCGCAGACGATGCCCCAGGCGGTGCCGCCTGCCAGCTGCTGCGCACAGTAGTTGTCCTGATTTTCCTGCCGGCAGCTGCCGATGTCCGTGATCGCGGCAATCTTCATTCAGGTTGGTTCCTTTCCGTTGCTAAAAGCAAGACTTATTTTCCCTGTGCATCCTCGCGGCGCAGCTGGCCGCAGGCGGCACTGATATCGGTGCCCAAGCGGCGGCGCACCGTGGCGTTGACGCCGAGCGCTTCCAGTTCTTTCTGGAAACGGTGGACATTGGCGTCATCCGTGGCAGAATAAGGGCTGCCGTCCACCGGGTTGATGGGGATAAGGTTGACGTGTGCGCCCATGCCCTTGATAAGGTTCGCGAGCTTCTGCGCCATTTCGCTGCTGTCGTTGACGCCGCGCACCATCGAATACTCAAAGCTGATGCGGCGGCCTGTCTCCTTCTGGTAGCGGCGGCAGGCGGGAATGAGCTGCTCCAGCGGGAACGCATCGTTGACCGGCATCATGCCGGAGCGGGTCTTGTTATCCGGCGCGTGCAGCGAAACGGACAGCGTTAATTGCAGATGCCGCTTTGCCAGCTCGTCGATTTTCGGCACCAGGCCGCAGGTGGACAGGCTGATGTTGCGCATGCCGATGTTGACACCTTCCGGGCAGGAGATAATCTCCAAAAAGTCCATCACATTGTTGAAATTGTGCAGTGGCTCCCCGATGCCCATTAAAACGATGTGAGAGACACGCTCCCCAGAATCTTTTTGCGCGGTGTAAATTTCCGAGGCAATCTCCCCCGCCGTCAGGTCGCGCACGCGGCCCGCCTGGGTAGAGGCGCAGAACCGGCAGCCCATGGCACACCCGACCTGGGTGGACACACAGACAGTATTGCCGTATTTGTAACGCATCAGAACAGTTTCGATGCAGTTTCCGTCGGCCAGCTGCAAAAGGTACTTGACCGTGCCATCCTTGGATTGTTGGCGGCGGCGGATGGAGGGTGCGGCAATCGTACACTGCTCCTCCAGCGCGGCCAGCAAGGTTTTGGGCTGGTCGGTCATCTGGGAAAACTCGGTCACGAGCTTCTGATGCAGCCATTTAAAAATCTGTTTGGCGCGGAATTTCGGCTGACCCAGCCCCACGATGTAAGCTGTCAGGGCGTCCAGCGTCATATCCGAAATGCAGATCCTTTCGCTCATGCAGGGTCGCCTCCTTTTTATAATAACGAATTTTGTGTCACTTTCGTTCCAGGATGGCGACAAAAAAACCGTCCGTCCCGGTCTTGTGGGGCAAGAACAGCGTGCCCAGTGGGCCGATATCCGCCCCGGGTAGGGCTGTTTCCGGCTTCACCACATGGAAATCCGGGTTGGCGGAGAGAAATTTTTCCACCTGAGCCTGGTTCTCCTTATAATTGACTGTACAGGTAGAATACACCAAACGACCGTTTTCGGCAAGTGAATCGGTCCCATTTTGCAGGATTTTTTGCTGCGTGGCGAGCAGATTCTCTATCCCGTCCAAATCCTTGTACCGAATGTCCGGCTTTTTGGCGATAACGCCGAGGCCCGAGCATGGCACATCGCAGAGCACCCGGTCGAATTTCGGCCAGCCGGGGTTATGCCTGGTGGCGTCGTTTTCCACCGCCACGGCACAGGTCACGCCGCAGCGGTCAAAGGATCTCTGCAAAAGCGGCACGCGGGTGGGGACAAACTCCCCGCTGACCAGCTGGCCCTTGTCCTGCATGGCCTCGGCCAGCGTCAGGCTTTTGCCGCCCGGCGCAGCGCAGAGGTCAAGCACCTGCTGGCCGGGTTTGGCATCCACACACAGCGCGGCAAACTGGCTGGCAAGGCCCTGTACGTGGAAAAGCCCTTCTTTAAAGGCCGCGCTTGCGGCGGGCGAACCGGCAAACTCTATCACCAGCGCCCCGGCCCAGGGGCCGGGCTTTACGGTATGGCCCTCGCTTTGCAGCAGCGCCGTCAGCGCGGCGTCGTTGGTGCGCAGGGTGTTCACGCGGATGGTCGTTTTCGGCTTGTCGTAAAAGGCGGCGGCCAGCGGGAAAGCCTCCTCACCGAACTGCTCATAAAACAGCTGCGCTACCGGGCGGGACAAGCAGTAGTACGTTGCCAGTCGGTCCAGCGGGTCGGCAAATTCGCTCTCGCAAACTTTGGCGGAAGCGGCGCGGCGCAGCACGGCGTTGACCATGCCCGCAGCACTGGCCTTACCCAGTGCCTTCGTCAGCTTGACCGATTCATTCACGGCGGCGGGCAGCGGCACATTCATGTACCGCGCCTGGGCCAGCCCCGCCCGCAGCACAGCGCGTACCGGCGCGTCCAGCTTGTTGACAGGCTTTTTCGTGAATTGATTTAAGATGTAATCCAGCAGCGGTAGGCGTTCCAGTGTTGTATAGAAAATACGCGCAGCAAAGGCGGCGTCGCGGCCATCCAGGGGCGGCGCACACTTTTTCAGCTCAGCGTCCAGCACCAGGTTGGCGTAACCGGCCTGTTCCTGGTGCATCAGGGCCTTGACGGCCAGGCGGCGCGGCGTCACAGGCTGTCCCCCGCTTTCAGGCGGCGGCCTGCGGCCCAGGCAGTGCCCGCCATCGGCTTGCCGCCCTCGGGCGTCACCGTCAGTAGAGCGACCGCACCATTTGCAGCGGCAATCGTCAGCGGCTTCAGGGCCAGCACCGTGCCGGGGGTGGCGTTCTGGGCATTCTCGGCCAGACGGCATTCCAAAACTTTGATGCGCTTGCCGTCGTGCTCAAACCAGGCGACCGGCCAGGGGTTCATGCCGCGCACCCAGTTGTGGATGTGGGCGGCGTCCTGCGTGAAATCAAAACGGGCCATGTCCTTCGTCAGCGGCGGGGCCATGGTAGCCTGGGCGTCATCCTGCTTCTGCGGGGTCAGCTCCCCTGCCTTGATTTTTTCCAGCGCCGTCACCAGCGTTTTCGCGCCCACGGCGCTGACACGGTCAAACAGTTCGCCGCTCGTCTCCTCGGGGTCAATGGCGACCGGTTCCACCATCAGAATATCGCCGGTGTCCAGTCCTTCATCGAGCTGCATGATGGTCACACCGGTCCCGGCATTGCCATTTAAGACAGACCATTGGATGGGCGCGGAGCCTCGGTATTTCGGCAGCAGCGAGACGTGCAGGTTGATACAGCCGTACTTGGCCGCGTGCAGCAGCTGCGGCGGAATGATGCAGCCGTAGGCCACAACAACGATGATGTCGGGGGCCAGCTCTTTAATGACATCGTCGGACGAACCATCCCGCAGAGTGCGGGGCTGATACACCGGAATGCCGCGCTCCATCGCCAGCTGTTTGACCGGCGGGGCCGTTAAAATCTGCTTGCGGCCCACCGGCTTGTCGCGCCGGGTAAAGACGGCACAGACCTCGTGCCCGGCCCCCAGCAGGGCGGCCAGACTTTCGGCGGCAATGTCAGGGGTGCCCATGAACAGGATGCGCATAAATCTTAGTCCTCGTTTTCCTCAGGGTAATCGTCCTCATAGAAATGCTCGGCCAGGTCCATGATGGTGATGCCGTCCAGGTGATTGTTCTCGTGCTGGATGCAGCGGGCCAGCATATCGTCGGCCTCCATTTCAAACCATTCGCCATGGCGGTCCTGGGCCTTGACCTTGACATGCTTCGAGCGCTTGATTGCGCCGTTATGCCCCGGGAAGGACAGGCAGCCCTCATACAGCTCGACCTGCTCGTCGCTCAATTCGAGGATTTCAGGGTTGATGAACTCGATGAACTTGTATTCGTAATTCTCGGGGACTTCCTCGGGCAGGTCGCGGTCGTCCAGGCAGATGAAAAGGCGGCGCATCATGCCCACCTGCGGGCCGGCCAGGCCCAGGCCGTTGGCGGCCAGCAGGGTTTCCTTCATGTCGTCGAGCAGAGTGCCCAGGCGGTCGTCAAACTTCGTGACCGGGCGGCAGACTTTTTTCAGAATCGGGTCGCCGTCCTGTACGATGGTACGCAGTGCCATAAAAATAACCTCCAAATGTTATAAATCACCGTCAGAATTGAAATCGAGTACCACGGACGCTTTCTGCGGCAGCTTTTCGGCGTCGTAGGCGTCCAGTGTCTCATGCAAAAGCCCGCGGAACGCTGCATCGTTGCGGCATTTCAGCGTGAGCTTGTAGCGATATTTGTTGTTGAGCATCGTAATGTTCATTGGCGCAGGGCCTAAGACCCGCAGTGGGATATTCGGCTTTTGCGCGGCGTGCTGGGCCAACAGTGCGCCAAACCGCTGCGCTGCGATGAACACCGCACCCTCCTGGTCGCCGACAAAGCCGACGACCACAAACGAGCAGAACGGAGGGTAGAGACCAAACCTGCGGAAGGTGATTTCCTCCCGGTAGAAGCCCTCGTAATCCTGGGCTGCGGCCAGCTGCAGAACCGGGTGGTCCGGTACGCAGGTCTGGATCAGCGCCCGGCCCGGCAGTTCGGCTCGGCCGCCGCGCCCCACGACCTGAGTAATCAGGCTGAACACGCTCTCATACGCGCGGAAGCCCTGACCGAACAGCAGTGAGTCGATACCCAAAACACCCACCAGCGTGACCTTTTCAAAGTCAAGGCCCTTGGCCACCATTTGGGTGCCAAGCAGGATGTCGTACTCCTGCCGCGCAAACTGGGCCAGCATCGTCTCGTGGGCGTCCTTACGGGCGGTCGAGTCCTGATCCATCCGCAAAATGCGGGCATCGGGTAAAAGCTCGGCCAGCTCTTCCTCCACCCGCTGGGTGCCAAAGCCGCTGTAATTGATCTTACCGCCGCACTCGGGGCAGGTCTGGGGCAAGGGCTGCATGGTGTGGCCGCAGTGGTGGCACATCAGCGCCTGCTGCGGTTTGTGGTAGACCAGCGGCACGCTGCAATTCGGGCATTTCAGCACATGACCGCAGGTGGCGCACATACCGATGGTGCGGTAGCCGCGCCGGTTGAGCAGCAGAATACTCTGTTCGCCGTTGTCAATGTTTTCCCGCAGCTCCCGCGCCAGCCGCACGCTGACCTCGCGGGGGTTGCCCGCGGCCAGCTCGGCACGCATATCGATGAAATTCACGCTGGGCAGCGGCCGCCCGCCGTAACGGTGGGTCAGCTGCACCAGCTGCAATTTGCCGCTCTCGGCGGCGTGGTAAGTCTCGGTCAGCGGCGTGGCCGAGGCGAACAGCAACAAGGCGTTCTCCATCACGGCGCGCTTTTTGGCAACGTCGTGGGCGTCATAGCGCGGGGCGGATTCACTCTGGTAGGTGTGCTCCTGTTCCTCGTCCATGATGATAAGCCCCAGGTTTTGCAGCGGCGCAAAGACAGCGCTGCGCGTACCTACGACGATATCGGCGTTTCCCTGCTGGATCATCCGCCATTGCAGCAGCCGCTCGGTGTTGTTGAGGGCCGAGTGCTGCACGGCCAGGCGGCTGCCGAAGGTAGACTTGAGCCGCCGTATCATCTGCGGTGTCAGGCTAATTTCCGGCACCAGTACCAGTGCGCGGCGGCCCAATTCCAGCGTGCGCTGGATGAGCTTTAGAAACACGATAGTCTTGCCGCTGCCGGTCACGCCGTGTAAAAGTGCCGCGTGGGGCTTGAAATCTGCTAAGTTTGGCAGCAGGTTGTCAAAAACCTGCTGCTGTTCAGGGGAAAGCTCCAACGGCTGCGGGTCAAAGGGGATGGCCGCAAACAGGTCAAGGGATTTGTCCTGTTCGGCGGCGGTCAGCACGCCCTTTTTCACAAGGCCGTCCAGCGTCGCCTTGGAGATGCCCACCTCGTCCAGCTGTCGGGCGGTCAGGGGGCCGCTTTTCAGCGCTTCCACGGCGGCCAGCTGGCGCGGGCCGGGCTTCGGCTTTTCGGGCAGCTCCCCCGCCAGCGTGTACAGCCGCTCGGTCGAGCGGCGCAGACGGCTCTGCATGACGTGCTTACCGTCCACGACGGCAGGGCGGTACTGCGCACCGTAAGGGATTACCGCTTTGACGGCCTCGAACCAGGTGCAGAAGGTGCGCTCTTTCAAAAAGCGCACCAGCTCCAACAAATCCGGCGTCAGGCGAGCGTCCTCGGGCGCGGCGTCGTACAGGGTTTTCAGCCGCTTGGGGGCGTCAGCCTCGTCCACTTCCTCCACAGCCAGCACAACGGCCATCCGGGCTTTGTCACCCCGGCCAAACGGCACCAACACCATGCTGCCGGGAAAAACCCTGCCGACCAGCTGTGTAGGAATGGTGTAGGAATACAGCCGGTCAAAGTGGATGTTCGCGTCGTTTACGGCGGCTTGGGCAAGTGTCAGCGTCATTCGTCGCTGCCGTGCTGCAGCTTGAACTGGATAATGGAGTAGAGGCTCTCGGCGCAGGAGTCGACCTCGACGTTGACAACGTGCTCATCATAGTTGACGGAGTTCGCAATCTCGGCCTCGGCACGTTTCAGGCGGCGCTGGATGGTTTCCTCATCCTCGGTGCCGCGGCAGCGCAGACGGCGTTCCAACTCCTGCATATCCGGAGGCAGCACAAAAATCGTTGTGGCACCGGGGTATATTTTTTTGATGTTGCCTGCGCCCTCGACCTCGATAACCAGAATGACCGGGATGCCAAGCTTCATGCGGCCCTCGATCTCACTGCGCAGGGTGCCATAGTAGTTCTCGCAATATTTCGTGTGCTCGACAATCTGGTCATGGGCCAGGTGATCCTCAAAATCCGCCACCGACATAAAGTGGTAGTTGATGCCGTCCTTCTCGCCCTCGCGCGGGGCTCGGGTGGTGGCGGAGACGGTGTGCTGGATCTCCGGGTGCTTTTTCAGCAGTGCGGCCACGACGGTATCCTTGCCAGTGCCGGAGGGGCCGGAGACAACAAACAGATATTTTTCACCTTTCATCGTTACTTCCTCTTTTCTTCCGTTTCTTCTGCGGCACGCCCGGTAATGCTTTCCAGCGGGATGCCCGATAATATGACATGGTCAGAGTCCATGATGAGCACAGCCTGAGTGCGCCGCCCATAGCTGGCGTCGATGAGGGCGCCCTTCTCACGGGCGTCCTGCACCAGGCGCTTGATGGGCGCAGAGTCCGGGCTGACGATGCCGATGATGCGGTCGGCGTTGACCATATTGCCAAAGCCGATGTTCAGCAGCTTCATGGCGTACCTCCCCTGTTACTCGATGTTCTGGATCTGCTCGCGAATCTTTTCAATCTCGGATTTCAGCTCCACGACCAGCCGCGTGATGGAGACATCCTGGCACTTGGAGCCAATCGTGTTGGACTCACGGTTCAATTCCTGCGTCAAAAAGTCCAGCTTGCGGCCAATCGGCTCGTCCAGCTCCAAAATTTCGCGGTACTGTGCCACATGGCTGTGCAGGCGGACGGTCTCCTCGTCGATGGCGGTCTTGTCGGCGAAGATTGCAGCCTCGGTCACAAGACGGCCCTCGTCGATGCTACGGTCGCCCAGAAGCTCCTGCAGGCGGGCATAGAGCTTGTCGCTGTACGCCTGCACGCGGCCCGCGCTGTTCTCCTCAATTTGGCCGACCAGCGTCTCAATGGTGGTCAGGCGGCTCGCAACATCGGCCTTCATTTTCTCGCCCTCGACGGCGCGCATGGAAATGAAGGCGTCCACGGCCTGCTCGGCCACGGATTTGACATCCTCCCACAGCTCATCCTCGTTCGTTGGAGCGGCGGTCTGAGTCAGCACGTCCGGAAAGCGGGAAAGCATCCCGACCGAGACGTCGTTTTTCAAGTCCATCCGCTCCGCCATGGCGTTGAGCGCGGCGCGGTAGCCCTCGGCCAGCTGCCAGTTGACAGTGACGACGGTGTCCGCCGCTGTGACGGTCTGGATGGAAAGGCTCAGCTCCACCTTGCCGCGGCTGACCTTGGCGGCGACGAGCTTTTTCAGCTTATCTTCCAAAAATGCGCAGGAGCGCGGCAGGCGCGAGGAATACTCAAAAAATCGTGCATTGACGCTGCGAAGTTCCACTTTGATGTCACGGCCGTGCAGCAGCGCACCCGCGCGGCCATACCCTGTCATGCTCAAAACCATAACCTTACACCTCATAAAACACATATATTGTATATTGTACTATTTTTGGGGGCCAGATGCAAGGCTGGCAGTCGTATTTTGCAAAATTTCACGTGGATTTTTACAATTTATCCAAAACAAAAAGCCGCCCCCGCAGCAAAGCGGAGACGGCATAGTGCCAATTAGACGGGATGAGACTTGTTCTCGTAGTCGGCATGCAGAGCATCCACACCCTGCAGGCGGGCGTTGCGCTTCTCGAAGAACTTGGGCGCAACCTGCGGGAACATGGCGTAGGTCAAGACGTCCTCCTCCTGGATAGCGTACTTGGAGGCTTCAGCCTTCAGTTTCTCCATCTCGGGCTCGAGGGTGTCGGCAAAGCGGCAGGTGATGGGCTCCTCACCCTTCAGGATGAAGTCGCTGAATTCCTTCTTGATGGGCGCGGGGGTCTTGCCGTAATCGCCATGAACCAGGCCCTTGAACTCCTTGGTGACCATCTTGTAGCGCTCACCCATGATGACGTTAAAGACAGCCTGGGTGCCAACGATCTGGCTGGTCGGGGTGACCAGCGGCGGATAACCGGCATCCTCACGCACGCGGGGAATCTCCTCCAGAACCTCCTGAAGCTTGTCCTCCTTGCCGGCGTCCTTCAGCTGCTTGAGCATATTGGAGAACATACCGCCCGGCACCTGATACAGCAGGGTATTGGCGTCAACGCCCAGGGACTTCTGGTTGATCTGGCCGTTGGCGATGTACTTCTCGCGCAGCTTGTTGAAGTAAGCGCGGACGACATTCAGCTGGTTCAGGTCAAGGCCGGTGTCGTAGTCGGTGCCCTGCAGGGCGGCGACCAAACTCTCAGTGGGCATATGAGAGGTGCCCAGAGCGAGGGGACTCATGGCGGTATCAACGATATCTGCGCCAGCCTCGATGCCCTTCAGAATGGACATGGAAGCAAGACCTGCGGTGTAATGGCTGTGGATATCCACAGGAATCTTGATGGTCTCTTTCAGCTCCTTGACCAGGTCATAGCAGGTGTAGGGCTTCAGCAGACCGGCCATATCCTTGATGCAGATAGAGTCGGCACCCATCTCTTCCAGAGTCTTGGCGTAGTTGGCGAAGTACTCGTTGTTATGTACCGGGCTCAAGGTGTAGCTGATGCAGGCCTGAACGTGAGCGCCTTCCTTGTTGGCGGCCTTGATGGCGGTCTGCAGGTTGCGCGGGTCGTTCAGAGCGTCGAAAATACGAATGACGTCAATGCCGTTGGCGACAGACTTCTGGACGAAGTACTCGACGGCATCATCGGCGTAGGGACGGTAGCCCAGCATATTCTGGCCGCGGAACAGCATCTGCAGCTTCTGGTGGGGCAGCTCCTTGCGCAGGATGCGCAGGCGCTCCCAAGGATCCTCATCCAGAAAACGGATGCAGGAGTCAAACGTAGCGCCGCCCCAGCACTCCACAGAGAAGTACGGGATTTTGTCCATTTCGGGCAGGATGGGGCGCATTTCGTCCATGGTCATGCGGGTGGCCAGCAGAGACTGGTGGGCATCACGCAGGACGACCTCAGTAATCTTAATGGGTTTCTTAGCCAATGTGATTCACCCGGCCTTTCTATTAGTTCATGGTGATGAGCAGGTCGCCGGAGTTGACAACGTCGCCCTTGCGCACATTGACGCTGGCAATGGTGCCGTCCTGCGGGGCGCTGATCTCGTTCTCCATCTTCATGGCCTCGAGGATCAGCAGGGTGTCGCCAGCCTTGACGGAGTCGCCGGCCTTGACCTTGACATCCAGGATGTTGCCGGGCATGGGAGCGGTGACAGAGACAGCACCGGCAGCGCCAGCGGGGGCGGCAGCAGGTGCCGGTGCAGCGGCGGGAGCCGGTGCGGCTGCGGGGGCAGCAACAGGAGCGGCAGCGGCAACGGGGGCACCAGTGCCTTCCTCAACGGTGACATTATAAGCAACGCCGTTTACGGTAACGATCAGGTTTTTCATAGAAAGTTCCTCCCTATTTCAAGGTTGATGATTACAGCGTGATATTGCCGTGCTTCTTAGCCAGACGCACAGCGCGCTTGCTGGCCAGCATATCCAGGGCCTGGACAACAGCGCCGCGGGCGGTGGCAGCATCGGCAACGGCGTCAGCGGCACCGTTGGCAACAGCGGCGTCAGCGCTGCAAACGTCCTTGGCGTAAGCGGCGGCCTTGGCCTTGGTGGCGTTGACGATGTTATCGGAAGCAAAAATTTCGTCCTTGTACAGAACGGTGACGGCGGCCTCAGGGGCCAGCGGAGCCACAGTGCAGCCCTGCACGGCGACGCGCCAGTCAGCGCAGGCAGCAAAGACGGTGTAAGCAGGGCCGACAGCCTCACCGGCCAGAACGGCGACCTTGACGGTGGTAGCCTCGGCATAGACACCGGCCATACGGGCGGCCTGGCGGATACCGCCGGCCTCGTCGTCACCCTCGCTGCGGCCGAAGCCCTCGGTGTTGACGACGGTCACGACCGGGATGCTGTACGCATCGCACAGGCGGACAAAGCGGGCAGCCTTGGCGGTGCACTTGTGGCACAGGGCCTTCTTCTCGGTGGCGACAATGCCGACGGCGCTGCCGTTGATGGTAGCCAGCGCGGTAACGACATTCTCGCCGTAACCGGCGTACAGTTCGACGGCGCTGCCCTCGTCAGCCAAAGCGGCGACGGCGTCAGCGGCGGTGTACTTTACGAGGTCGAGAGCCTTGGAAGGTGCGGAAAAGTCGAACAGAGCGGGGCCGGCCAGGTTATTGGCGGGCAGCAGGGCGACGATGGACGCAGCCTGCTTGGCAGCGGCAACAGCGTCCGCGGCGGTAACGGCGGCGACACCGGCCTTGGCGGCGAACGCAGCAGAACCGGCGTTGGCGACCTTGTCCTCAGCGTTGAACGGAGCGTTCAGGAACAGCTCGGCGTCCTCAGCCATGACACAGACGTCAGCGGCGGCGGCGTTGATGGCGTTGGTGCCGGCGCAGGTGCCGGTAACAACGGCGACCTGGGGCACAACACCGGACACGCGCGCAATCTCAGCGGTCAGGCGGGCGTTGGCGTTGAGCAGGTCAAGGCCGCCCTCCAGCTTAGCGCCGGTGGAGTCATAGAACGTAACGACCGGTGCACCGGTCTCGGCGGCCATCTCCAGCACGCGGATATTCTTTTCGATATCCTGCACGCCGACGGGAGAACCGTCCTCAAACACGACGTAGGCGTTCTGGCCGTTTGCACAGCCGTAAGCTGCACTTACAGCGCCGTCAGTAAACAGCGGCGCGTAGGTGCCGTCATCAAAAAATGCTGCAAGGATCTCTGCCTTGCCGGGCTTATTTGCTGCCATACAGTTTCCTCCTATGGTAAAACTGACTGTTTTTTATAAAATCTTATAAAAATATTTTACAAAAATCCGCCATTTAACATAATTATACTACGATTGCGCTATTTTCACAAGTGGAATTTTGCACGTTTTTCAGGATTTTCTGCAATTTTAGTCAGAATTTGTGCGCTTCCTGATGGGGCCGGGGCGGCGTGCCGTGCCGGAAGGGCGGCTTTCACCCTTATTAGACGATTTCATGGCCGCGTTGCGCAGGGCGTTGATCTCGCTCTTTTTCAGTTCGCGGTACTCGCCCGGCTGCAGCATACCCAGTTTGACCGGGCCTTCGGCGCTGCGGCGCAGGCGCACGACCTGCAGGCCGACTGCCGAGCACATGCGGCGGATCTGACGGTTGCGGCCCTCGTGCAGGGTGATCTCCAGCACGCTGCGGCCCGGCTCGTCCACCACAACATGGATGACGCAGGGCTTGGTCTTGACGCCGTCGTCCAGCACGACGCCGGAGGACATCTCAATGATCTGCTGCTCGGTGGCGCGGGGGTTGACCGTGACGCGGTACAGCTTGCCGACGCCGCCGGACGGATGGGTCAGCATATTGATGAACGCGCCGTCGTCTGTCATCAGCAGCAAGCCCTCACTGTCCTTGTCCAGGCGGCCGACAGGGCGCAGCATGGCGGGCACGTCGGACACCAAGTCCATGACGGTCTTGCGGCCGCGATCGTCGGAGCGGGTAGTCAGGTAGCCACGGGGCTTGTGCAGCATGATATAGGTGTACTGGCGCTTACGCACGATGCGGACGGTCTTGCCGTCAATCATGACCTTGTCAAAATCAGGGTCCATCTTGTCGCCCAGCCCGACCGGGTGGCCGTTGACCTTGACTTTGCCAGCGGCAATCAAACGCTCGGCCTCGCGGCGGGAGCAGATACCCTGGTCAGCCAGTACCTTTTGAACTCTTTGTTCTGCCATGAAAAATTTACTCCTTATCAGCGGGGGCGTCAGCACCCGGCTTTTCTTTCTTGATGAGCGCGGCAACTTTGTCCACCAGCTCCGGCAGGGACGCAATGACGTTATCCACGGCGGAGACTTTTTCCACCAGCTGGACGGTGCGCACATTGCCGTTGGACACGACCAGGAACGCCACCGGCGTGACCGAGACGCCCGCGCCGCTGCCGCCGCCGAACATCTGCTTGTTGGAGTTTGGCCCGACGTCGGAACCGCCGGATGCAAAACCGAAGGTGACGCGGGAGACCGGGATGATGGTGGTATCGTCCACATGGATGGGATCGCCGATGATGGTTTCGGCGTTGACCATGTTGCGGATTTTTTCGATGGTGACGCCCATCAGGCCCTGGATAGGATGTTCAGCCATAAGAAATTCCTCCTTTTATAATACGAAAATCGTTTATGAATTTTTGGCGGCGGGCTGCAGCTGCGGGTCTTTCCACAGCCGCCAAAGCAGCCGTAAAAGCAACCAGAGCAGCACGCCGGTACCGATGGATACACGGAAAGAGATGTTGCGCTCCCCTGTCCGCTCACCGGTGAAATCCGGCTCGAGCCAGAGGCGGTCGCTCTGCAAACGGATGTACTGCTGCAAAAACGCCAGCAGATTGTTCAGCGCTGCTATCTCCGCGCCGTACAGCTCGGCGGTGGTGCTGGCCTCGTCTGCGGTGACGGTCCAGAACACATCCAGATGCTGCACCCGCACGGTGCGCAGCAGGCGGCGGCCCAGCCAACCGGTATGCCCCAGCATACATTTTGCAAAGGCCATCGGGTCATCGGAGAGCAGCTGCATAGCGGCGTCGATGTGGTCAGAAATGCCGAACGGCAGACCACCCTTGCTGTCCTGTGCGGGGGGCGTTTCCTCTGGCGCGGACGCTGGTGTGGTTTTGGCCTCGGCTTGCGCAGCTGTCGCTGCGGGCCGCGGTGCGGGGGCAGGCAGTGCAGACTTATCCGGCTCGACCTTGATGGTCACGCTGGCCTTCTCGCCCTCCACGGTCTTGATGACAGTGGGCGGCGGGGATGTGTCGGGCTTTTCCGGCGACTTCTGCGTGGGCTTGGATTTCGCTTTGGACTGTGCGCCCTGCGTGCCGCCGCGCGGCCAGAGGGTGAATTTCAGCGGCCCGTAAAAGGCTTTGGCGAATGCCTCCCCCGGCCTGTACGCCGCCTGTATGCCCAGTGGCAGCAGCAGCGCGACGACCAAAAGCAGCAGGATTGTCAGCAATACCCAGCCGATCAGCCGCAGGATGAAGAAAAGAATGGCCATAGGCAATCACTTCCATTCCAACTGGCCGTCGTCGTCCTCTGCTTCCTCCGGCTCGCTGTTTTCCGGTGCTTCGCCGTGCAGCGGCGGCAGGTCGGCCAGGCTGCCCAGACCGAACACCCGCAAAAAGGTATCCGTGACCTGAAACGCCACCGGTTTGCCAGGCAGATCCAGGCGGCCTGCTTCTTCAATCAGCCCTTTGTCCAGCAGCTTTGTGACGGTGGACGAGGAATCCACGCCGCGCACCTGCTCGATAAAGCTGCGGGAGACCGGCTGATTGTAGGCGATGACAGCCAGTACTTCCAGCGCAGCGGGAGAAAGCGGCGCGTTGCGGCGGGTGTCCAAAATGCGCTTCACCATCTCGCCGTAGTACGGGCGGGTCGTCATTTGCCAGCGGTCCGGTTCAAAATACAAAAGGACCATACCGCTTTCCCGCTCGTCGTAGAGCTTCTGCAATTTCTGCAAAAGTTCGGCGGTCTCGTCTGTGTCCAGCCGCAGGGCGTCGGCCAGGCGGGCGGTCTCCACCGGCTCGGCGTGGGCAAACAGCATGGCTTCCAGCGAGCCCAACTCCTGTCGTTCTGTCATTGCGTTTTGTCCTTTCTTCTGCGGTGGGTATGGTCAAGCTGCAAAGTGCCGCTGTCATCTACCTTGACGCGGCCTGCGCGGATCAGTTCCAGCAGTGCCAGGAATGTAGCGACATTGGTGCTGCGGCTCTCCTCGTGGCTGAACAGCTCCCCCATCTTCTGCAAACTGCCCTTGAGCAGCCCGCGCAGCATATGGGAGACCCGGCTCGCCACCGAGACAAACGGCGCTGTGACCAGAGGTTCGAACTTTTCCTGCGTGGGCTTTTTCTTGCGGGTGCTGCGGCCCATTAAGTTGAACCATGCCTGCACCAGCCAGTTGGGGTCATGGCGGCGAGTGTACTCGGCTGCGCCCACCAGCGGCATCGGCTCACGCGCGACGGTATACAAATCCCGCGCACGGCTGCCCAGCTGGGCGGCGACCTCCTTGCAGGCGCTGTACTCAATCAAGCGGCCGGTCAGCTCGGCCTTCATCCGCTCGGCCTCGGGGCTGCGGGGCAGCAGCAGCGCACTTTTCATCTGTACGAGATGGGCCGCCATATCGATGAACTCGCTGGAAATCTCCATGCGGTTCTGCTGCATTTCACGGATGGCGGCGGTGTACTGCTCGATCAGCTCCATGATGTTGACATCATAGAGGTTCATTTTATTTTTGCCCACGAGATACAGCAGCAAATCAAGCGGGCCCTCAAAATCTTCAATTTTAAATGTCAGAACTTCCGGCAAAAACTCAATACCCCCACAATAGTTCCACAAAGCCTGTCA
Organism: Gemmiger sp.; assembly: GCF_057431175.1. Taxonomy (NCBI): domain Bacteria; kingdom Bacillati; phylum Bacillota; class Clostridia; order Eubacteriales; family Oscillospiraceae; genus Gemmiger; species Gemmiger sp. The sequence goes on from NZ_DBMDDV010000003.1 coordinate 106,047, forward strand.
GGCGCAGCATCAAATTCCACATGGCGTTGACCAGCATCGAGAGCGGCGTGTTCAAAAGGCCCAGGAATACCAGCGCCAGCACGGCCAGCATGATATACCGCTCGTACTTCATCGCCTTGAAGTAAAGCCGCTGCGGCAAAAACAACAGCGCAATGCGGCTGCCGTCAAACGGCGGCACCGGCAGCAGGTTGAACACACCCAGGCTCAGGTTCATGGCAACCATATAATAAAGGAACATCGACAGCGCGGGCACAGCCTGCCCCGCGCCGCTGTACCAGCAGAGCTTGTACAGGATCATCGATACCCACGCCAGTAAAAAGTTGCTGGCAGGCCCGGCTGCGGCGGACAGCGCCATGCCGACTTTCGGGTTCTTATAGTTGTAAGGGTTGATGGAAACAGGCTTGGCCCAGCCGACACCGCCCACCAGCATGCACAATGCGCCCAGCGGGTCAAAGTGGCGCATCGGGTTCAGTGAGAGCCGACCCGCCCGCACGGCGGTGTCGTCGCCCAGCAGGTGGCTGGCCAGCGCATGGGCGGACTCGTGGAATGGTATGGCAATCAGCACAACGATGGCGCGCAGCAGATACTGCAAAATCACTGCGGAAGACAACAAACCGTTCAAAAGCACACACCACCCCATTAAAACTTAGTCTATTATATCGTAGAAACGGCAGCAAAACAAGCCCCGCAGAGCGGCAAAACACAATATTTGGGGGCAAAATTGAGCAAAAACGCAAAATTATGAAAAAAATTCAAAAAAAATCTTCGAAAACACTTGCATTTTCTGCCATCATACGCTATACTGTTAAAGCTATTGAAAAGGAGGTGCAAGCATTATGGCCAAATGTTCTTGCTGTGGCAAGGGTGTCACGTTCGGTATCAAGGTTTCTCACTCTCATCGTCGGAGCAACCGTACCTGGAACCCCAATGTCAAGCGCGTGAAGGCGATCGTGGACGGTTCCCCGAAGTATATCTACGCCTGCACCCGCTGCCTGCGCTCTGGTAAAGTTACCCGCGCGGTCTGATTGGAAGGAAAAAATGCCGGTCACATCCGTGTGACCGGCTTTTTCTCTTTTGGTTTGCTTTTTTAAGGAGGTTCGCCCATGCTCCCCCATGACCCCGTAATGCTATTGAGCTATGTCAACACCCAGTTGCGCGACAGGGACGCTTCTCTGGATGCGCTCTGCGACCGCGAGGATGCCGACAAGCAGGCGTTGTGTGCGGCTCTGGCCGAAATCGGCTATGAGTACAACGCCGAACAGAACCGATTTGTGTGATACCCCCCAAATAGAGAGAGGAAGTTGAAGAACCCGATGAATTTTATCTTTGTCAGCCCGCATTTCCCCAAGACCTACTGGAATTTCTGCGACCGCCTGCACCGCAATGGTGTCAATGTGCTGGGCATCGGCGACGCGCCGTTCGACGAGATTCCGTGGGAACTGAAAAACTGCCTGACGGAGTATTACCGCGTGGACAACCTCGGTAACTATGACGAGATGCTCCGTGCTGTCGCCTACTTCACCTTCCACTACGGCAAAATCGATTGGATCGAGTCCAACAACGAATATTGGCTGGAAATGGATGCCCAGCTGCGCACGGATTTCAACATCACGACCGGCGCACAGAACGACTTCATCGAGCGCATCAAGTACAAGAGCAAGATGAAGGAAAGCTACATTGCCGCCGGTGTGCCGGTGGCCCGCCACCATATGGTCAGCACCCTGCATGAGGCCCGCACCTTTATTAAGGAAGTCGGCTACCCGGTCATCGTCAAGCCGGACAACGGCTGCGGTGCCGAGGCCACCTACAAGCTGAATAACTTTACCGAACTGAAAAAGTTCTATGCAGAGCCGCATAATGTGCAGTATATTATGGAGGAATATATCAACGGCACCATCGTCAGCTTTGACGGCGTGGCCGACAGCCATTGCGTGCCGCTGTTCTACACCTCCAATGTGTTCCCCACCCCGATACTGGATATCGTCAGCGAGAATGGCGATTTGAGCTACTGGACGCAGAAAACTGTGCCCGCCGCGCTGAAGGATGCGGGCTTCCGCACCATCAAGGCGTTCGGCGCAAAGAGCCGGTTCTTCCACTGTGAGTTTTTCCAGCTCAACGAGGACAAGCCAGGCCTTGGCAAAAAGGGCGATTACGTTGCGCTGGAAGTCAATATGCGCCCGGCCGGCGGCTACACGCCAGATATGATCAATTATGCGAACTCGGTGGATTGCTACCAGATTTGGGCCGACATGGTCTGCTATGATGAGGTGCGCAACGCTGAGCTGGACGGCCCCAAGTATTTCTGCGTCTATGCAGGCCGCCGCGACTGCCACGAGTACAAGCACACCCACGCACAGATCATGGCCAAGTACGGCAGTCGCATGAAGATGGCAGAGCGCATCCCCCAGGCCCTGCGCCTGGACATGGGCGACCAAATGTACACCGCCGTCGTGCGCTCCACCGCCGAGCGCGACGCGTTCATTCGCTACGTGCAGGAGAAAGCGTAAAAAAGCCTTCTCACGAGGGAGAAGGTGACCCAAAGGGCCGGATGAGGGGAGGCGTGCCCATGATTACGCATAAATGGGCTGCTGCAGCAAGTGCGCCCCACATCAGTCCCCTTCGGTGACAAGCTTCCCCCAAGGGGAGACCTTTATACAGAGAGAGCCTGACCATCCCCGGTCAGGCTCTCTTTGTATACCCTTACTTCAATTTCACGCTCTTATGGTATACGCCCAGCGCAATCACGGCGGTGATGACCTCCGTCACCCAGAAGGCGTTCCAGATGCCGTTTGCACCCAGCACGCGGCAGAACGCCCAGGCCAGCGGCATGATGACTACCACATAGCGGCACAGCGAAATAACAAGCGACTGTACGCCCATGCCTAGGCCCTCCAGCGCACCGGAGACAACGACCGAGATCGTCGAGACGATGAAGCCCGCGCAGATAATGCGCAATGCGACTGTGCCGATGGCGATGGTCTCCGCGCTGGAACTGAACAGCCCAATCAGTTGCCCGGACAGCGCCAGGCACAGTACCGTGCCCGCCGCCATAATGGCCGCGCACATCCCCATGGCCGTGCGGTAGAGCTTCTTGACACGGTCATACTCCCCTGCGCCGTAGTTGTAGCCAATGATGGGACGCAGGCCCTGCACAATGCCGTTGGCGGGCAGATACAGGAAAGTCTGCAATTTGTAGTAGATGCCCAGCACCACAACATAGCTCTGGGAGAACGCCGCCAGCAGTCCATTCAGGAAAGAGATAAGCACCGAAGGCAGCGCCAAATTCAGGATAGCTGGCACGCCGATGGCGTACAGCTGCAGGTCCAGCTTGGCGTCGGCCCGCAGGCAGGCGCGGCGCAGCTTGACCGGGATGGGCCGCACGTTATAAACGATGAGGTAGAACACGACCGGTACCAGCTGGCCGATGCCGGTAGCCAGCGCCGCGCCTGCAATGCCCATTTCCGGGAAGGGGCCGATGCCGAAAATCAGCAGCGGGTCAAGGATGATGTTGCAGACGGAGCCGCCCATCAGGCCAATCATTGTGACGTTCATCCGGCCAACGGCCTGAAAAATCTTCTCAAACGACATGGCCGCCATGATGACAACGGCAAACATAAAGGCGATGCTGGAATAGGTCAGACCCATGGCGATGACCGATTCATCGCTGGTGAAGGACCGCAGAAAGCGCGGCATGATGGCCGTGCAGACGATGGAGATAATGACGCCGTGAATCAGCGAAAGCACCATGCCGTGGGTGGCGGCAGTGTCAGCCTTTTCCTTATTGCCTGCGCCCATGTGCAGCGAGATCAGCGCACTGATGCCGACGCTGAAACCAACCGCGATTGCATTGATGAGGTTCTGCACCGGGTACACCAGCGAGAGCGCGGTCATGGCTTCCTCACTGATGCGGGCAACGAAGAGGCTGTCCACAATGTTGTACAGCGCGTTGACCAGCATGGAAATGACCATGGGCAGCGCCATCGAAGTCAGCAGCGGGAAAATCGGTTTTTCTTTCATAAAGGTATCGTTCATGGGTTTCTCCTTTTCGGCACGCAAAAACGCCACACAACAGCCCGGCGGGCCATTGTGTGGCGAAAAGTAGTATCAAAACTGTAAAAATCCACACCTTATTTTAGGTGCCTTTATTATACAAACTACCGCCGAATTTGTCAAGATGCTTGCGCCGGGTGCGCAAAAACGGTACAATAAAGACAAAATAGTTCTGTAAGGAGAATCTCTGATGAAAAAAGTGTTGGTTTCCGGTGCAGGCGGCTTTGTGGGGGCACGCATTATGGCGCAGCTGGCAGGCCGGTATGAACTGTGCGCTTTCCCGAAAGGGATGCTGGCCGCCGCCGATGAAACGGCGGTGGCTGAGCTTGTGTGGCACGAACAGCCTGACGTAATTTTGCACACAGCGGCAATCTCGGACACTGGATACAGCGAAAAACACCCGGAGGAATCCTATCGCGCCAATGTGCAGCTGCCGCTCTGGGTGGCCAGGGCCGCGCAGACAGTGGGTGCAAAGCTCGTGTGTTTCAGCTCGGATCAGGTATACACGGGGCTGACGGACATTGGGCCGTTTGCCGAGGATACGCCGCTCGCCCCTGCCAACGTCTATGGCCGCCACAAGCTGGAAGCCGAACAGCGCGTGCTGGATGCCCGGCCCGATGCTGTGCTGCTGCGTGCTACCTGGATGTACGATCTGCCCGGGTATGGCTTGCCGATCCGTGGAAATTTTCTGCTGAACCTGTACAGTGCGGCTTTGCACGGCGGCACACTGCGGTTCTCCTGCCGTGACTACCGCGGCATTACCTACGTGCGCGAGGCCGTGGAGCAGCTGACCCAGGCAATGGAACTGCCCGGCGGCGTGTACAACTTTGGCAGTGAGAACGACTGCAACATGTACACGACCGCGTTGCGGGTCTGTGAGACGCTGGGCATCCACCCAGAGATTGAAAAACAGGAGTGGCCGCGCAGCCTGCTGATGGACGGCAGCAAGTTCCGCAACGCCGCAGGTGTGGGATTTGCAGACACACAGGCCGGTATAAAGCACTGCTTGCGGGAGTATGGGCTGGAATAAGTGCGGCGAAAATCAGCGGCGCACCATACGGTAAAAGTCGCCGTCCCCGGCGGTCGTTGCCTGGTGAACGATGCCGCCGTCAATGGCGAAGCCTGCACGCTGGTAGCAGCGGATGGCAAGTTTGTTCTTTCAAAATATCGCTTTCTCAAAGACGTAATAAAAAACCGCCAAATCCGAAAGGATTTGGCGGTTATACTGAGTAGACAGCCCAACGTTTGGTCCGAGTGGCGAGAGTCGAACTCACGGCCTCTTGAACCCCATTCAAGCGCGCTACCAAACTGCGCTACACCCGGTCGAACCGAGCTGTCTCAAATCAGCTTATATATTATAACCGACTGCGCAGAAAATGTCAATACCCTGCACCATAAAAAGTTGCGGATTTTGACATTTTTAATTTTCATGGATTATGCTGCAACCGTAGCGGCTGTCCCCAAAGTCCCGATTGTTGACCAACTTGACCCCAAGTTTACCACAAAACAAAAACCGCCAGACCCATAAGGATTTGGCGGTATACTGAACAGACAGCCCAACGTTTGGTCCGAGTGGCGAGAGTCGAACTCACGGCCTCTTGAACCCCATTCAAGCGCGCTACCAAACTGCGCTACACCCGGTCGAACCGGGCTGTCTCAAATCAGCTTATTCATTATAGCGGAGGAAATCACAAATGTCAAGCAATTTTGAAAAATAAATGGGAAATTTTGTCCGAATTTCAGTCCAACTCCAAGCGCATCAAAATAAGCTCCTGCCATGCGCCGCTGCGGGTGCGGAAACCGCGCGGATTGCGGCCATACTCGGTGAAACCAACGTGTTCATACAGCATTCGTGCGGCGGTATTCTCGGCCACGACGTCCAGTTCCAGTTGAGTATACCCTGCCGTTTTGGCGCACTCAATACAGGCCTCCGTCAGGGCGCGGCCGATGCCCCTGCCCCAATAGGCCCGGTCGATACTGATGCCGAACTCGGCGCGGTGGCGCAGCTTCTCCTGACTGCCTATGAGGGTTATGCCGGCGGTGCCGACGATTTCGCCGCCGATAACAGCGCAGATTTCAATACTGTTGGAGCTGGCAGCGGATTTGGCGAGAAAATCCCGCTCATTTTCTACGGTCATCGGGCTTTCCCCCGGATAGGTCAGCAGAAACTCGGTCTGTGTGTGGGTCAGATTGAAAATGCGCAGTACCTGCTCGGCGTCGTCTGCCCCAGCATTGCGCAGCACACAGGGCGTGCCGTCGCGCAGGGTCAAGTTCTTTTGATATTGCATGGTACCCTCCTTAGCGCACTAATGTGTGTACTTATAAACAAAAACGTCGTAGATTTTAACAAATCTACGACGTTTTTCATGGTGGAGCTGACGGGAGTCGAACCCGTGTCCGAAAAGAAATCGGTTAGAGTATCTCCGGGCGCAGTGTGCTTATTGAATTTCCCTTGGTGCGGGCGAACACACACGCACTACACCGCGGTAGCTTCATAAATTCATGCCGGACCGCAAAGCTTAAGCCCGTTCACGTTCAGTACCTAATCGACGCCCTGACCCCGCGCGGTACTAACGCGGGCAGAACGGTAGAGCCTAATTAGGCAGCTACGGCAACAGGATAATTGTTGTCAGTTAATTTAAGTTGGCGCTTTTATCGTGGGTCACCGCCACGGCCCGCTGCTCACGCCTCTCTCTCCCCGTCGAAACCATTACAGCCCCGCATATTCGGCAGGTGTGAGCCTGCCGGGAAAGATAAGGGAAAACAACTTATCGCTGCGTTTTCAGTGCGCGGTCAATGTCGCGCTTGGCATCGCGTGCCGCAGCAGTTGCACGCTTGTCATAGAGCTTTTTGCCTTTACAAAGACCCAATTCCAGCTTGACGCGCCCTTTTTTGAAATAGAGCGAAAGAGGAACCAGCGTATACCCTTGCAGCTTGATCTGCTGGCCCAGGCGGCGAATCTCTGCTTTGTGCGCCAGCAGCCGCCGCGGGCGGCGCGGGTCTTTGTTGAAGATGTTGCCCTGCTCATAGGGGCTGATGTGGATACCTTTTGCTATCAACTCGCCGTCATCGATATCCGCCCAGGAATCCTTGAGGTTTACCCCACCGGCGCGCAGGCTTTTGACCTCGGTGCCGACCAGCTCAATGCCGGTTTCCAGCGCTTCGACCACAAAGTATTCATGGCGCACCTCACGGTTGACGGCAATCATTTTCTTTCCACTTTTGTCCTCGGCCATGGGCACACCTCCTTCGCGGTGATAGGATATTTATTGTAACGCGGCTGCGGCGAAAAGTCAAGGGCTTTTCGTCACATCTCGCCGCGACCGGCCATAGCGCGGTACAGCGTCGTCTCATCGGCATATTCCAAACTGGAACCCACCGGCAGACCATAGGCCAGGCGGGTCGTCTTGATGCCCAGCGGCTTGATGAGTTTGGCGATATACATAGCGGTTGCCTCGCCCTCCACCGTGGGACTGGTGGCCATGATGACCTCCTTGACGGTGTCGTTCAGGCGGGCCAGCAGTTCCTTGACGCAGAGTTGGTCTGCACCGATACCGTCCATCGGCGAGATCAGGCCGTGCAGCACATGGTACAGGCCGTTATATTCGTGGGTGCGTTCGATGGATTTGATATCCCGCGGGCTTTCCACAACGCAGATGACGCTGCGGTCCCGCTTTTGGGAGGCGCAAATTTTACAGACCTCACCGGCAGTATAGTCCTGGCAGATGCGGCAGCGGTGCAGGTCTTTCTTTGCGTGCTCAATGGCTTTGGCAAGCTCCATTGCCTGCTCCGGCGGCATGGACATGACCTGGTAAGCCATGCGCACGGCGCTTTTTCGGCCAACGCCGGGAAAACGGGCAAACTGATCCACCAGGTTTTCCAGCGGCTCAACATTTTGCGGCATAGTACGCCTCTCAGCCCAGACCGGGGATGTTCAGCCCGCCGGTCATCTTGGACATTTCTTCCTCGGAGTCCTTATCCACGGCAGCAGTGGCGCTGTTGACGGCGGCGGCGATCAGATCCTCAAGCATTTCGATATCGTCGGGGTCAACGGCCTCAGGCTTGATTTTGACAGCGGTAATTTCGTGCTTGCCATTCATGGTGACAGTGACCATCTCACCGCTGGCAGTGCCGGTGTATTCCTTGGCTTCCAGTTCTTCCTGCTTAGCGCGGATGCTGTCCTGCATCTTCTGCACCTGGCGCATCATGGCGTTGGGGTCGGGACGGCCGTAGCCTTTGGGCATTCTTGCTTTCATGGGTGATATCCTCCAAAAATAATTATTTATCAACGATTTTCAAATCGACGCCCAATTCCTGCATATTGTGCAGGGTCTCGTCAATGCTGACAGCCGGGGCATCGCTGGCGGCTTCCTTCGGCTCCTCATAGGGGCCGATGCTGTATTTGATCCGCGAGACGCGGTAGATGGCTTCTTTCAGCCGCTTGCTGACTTCACGATTGTTGCGGATGTAATCGCGAAAGGCGTCGCTACATTCAAACAAAACGCGTTTGCCGTCGCAGTAGGCCCTGGTGCCGCGCAAAAACGAGATGAGCATGGCGTCATTTTCTTCCAGATCCGACAGGACGGCGGGCCAGAAACCGAACGGTTTCAGCGGGCCGGCCTGCCGGGGCGATTCCGATTTGCGGGGTGCTGCGGTAGGGGCCGGGCGTGTCGGCGGGGATGCAGGCTGCGGTGCGGGTTTTAACTCGGGCTGCAAGAACGGCGGTTCGTCGTCGATGGGCGGCGGTACGTCGTCTGTCTCCCCCGCTGCGGGGGAGGCCATGGGCGGCTGTGCCTGCGAAACCATCGGCGGCACAACGGCAGGTGCAGCCTGTACCGGCGGCGGGGCCGCAGTGAACGCCCTGGGGGCAGACGCGAATGCCTGCGGTGCGGCGGGTACAGGGGCTGCCTGCTGGATGACGACCTGTGCGGCGGCTTCAGGCTGGGTCAGCGAGAACACGGCCAGTTCCAACTCAATGCGCTGGTCGGTGCCGCGGCTCATCTTTTCCAGTGCCGAGCCAAAGGCGTTGATGGCGCGGATAGCTTCGGCCTGCGGGAAGTCTTTGCGCTGGGTGTAGGCGGATTCTTCCTCCGGCGAGATACCGGTCAGAAGCGACGTGCCGCCCGGCAGCGCACAGAGCATCAGGTTTCGGTAATGCCCGGCCAGTTCCATACAGAGGCGGCGCATATCAACGCTCTGCTGGCGCAGTTCGGCGATTTTTTCCAGCGCGGTGACGGAATCATGGGCGCTGATGGCGTCGCTGATCTCGAACAGGTATCCCCTATCCGTGACGCCTGCCATGCGGCGCACAAGGGCTTCGTCAACTTTGTTGTCGACACCGGCACAGGTGTCCAGGATGGAGAGTGCGTCACGCATTGCGCCGTCAGCCAGGCGGCCAATCAGCTGCGCAGCGTTCTCGTCGAGGTCAATTTTCTCTTCCCCGGCGACATACAGCAGACGCTTTGCGATATCATCTGCCGTGATGCGGGTGAAATCGTACCGCTGGCAGCGACTTAAAATCGTGACCGGAACCTTCTGCACCTCGGTGGTAGCAAGGATAAAGATGACATGCTCGGGCGGTTCCTCCATCGTTTTCAGCAGCGCGTTGAACGCGGCTGTCGAGAGCATATGCACCTCGTCGATGATATATACCTTGTATTTGCAGACCGACGGCAGATAGGCGACCTCGTCGCGCAGGTCGCGGATGTCGTCGACGCCGTTGTTGGAGGCGGCGTCCATCTCGATGACGTCCATGACCGCGCCGGAATCAATGCCCTTGCAGATCTCGCATTCGCCGCAGGGGTCGGGGCTGGATGTGTCCAGACAGTTGACGGCCTTGGCGAAGATTTTGGCGCAGGTGGTCTTGCCGGTGCCGCGCGTGCCGGTAAACAGGTACGCATGGCCGATGCGCCCGGCTGCGATCTGGTTCTGCAAGGCTGTGACGATGGCCGTTTGGCCGACAACATCCGCAAAGCGCTGGGGGCGCCATTTGCGGTACAGGGCACGGTACATCTGCTCACCTCCTGAAGGATACAAAAACAGCGGGCAGAGCACGCGGCTGCGCTGCTTTGCGTACAGATGCAGGCTTGACCGCGGCACTAGGCAAGCGCCGCTTAATGCTGCTCGGTTCCCCGCCTGACATGGTTCACAGGCTGCCCACGCGCGGGACCTGCATCTGTACGCGAAACAGCGCAATTCAGCCCTGTCCGCTTTCAGTATTATACAATAACTTCGGGATAAATGCAAGCGTTTCTATCAATCTTCCTGCAGGCGCTGCACCATCTGGTACAGGGCTTCGGCGCTGTTGAAGTTCTGCGGCATGATTTCAGAGGCCGGGATCGAGATGTCGTATTCGTCGTTCAGGGCAGCAATGATCTGCAGAATGTCAAAAGAGTCAAGGATGCCGTCGTCGACCAGCGTCGTGCAGCTTGCAAAATCGACGTCCTCTTTGATCTCGCTCAAAATTTCCAGTAAACGTTCCATGATGAGGTCTCCTTTTTATAAGTTTGGCGTGTTGATGGGATAGGTCGGCGTCAGGCCGCGCACAAGCTGCGGCGCGCCGTTTTGCCACAGGACGATGCCGGGCAGGTCGCGGCTGAGGAAAAGCCCCAGCCCTTCGGTGACGGAATAGGCACCTGCATTTTCAAATACAAGCAGGTCGCCGGTGCGCAGCCCTGTCAACGGGAAACTGCGCACCAGTACATCGTTGGTGGTGCATAGGCTGCCGCAGAGCGTCCAGTCCTGCGTCTGTCCTGCTTGTGCAGCAAAGTGGCGCAGGCGGGGGCGCTTCATGCCCATAATCTGACCGAGATAGTTCAGGTGGTTCATGCCGCCGTCCACAATGCAGTAGTGTTGGCCGTCATGATCCTTGCAGTCCATGGCGGTCGTCAGGTAGTACCCGCATTCGGCGGTGTAGAAACGCCCCATTTCGACGGTCAGGTGCGCCCAGCGGGCGGCATCCTGCAAGGCGGGAACCAGCGCCTTGGCGGGGGCGAGCGTGTCGGTAAAGTCGTCGCCGTCAAAATACGGCACCGGCAGGCCGGGGCCGTATTCCAGCTCCGGCAGGCGCAGGCCGAATTTTGCCTCGATTTCGTTGTAGAGCTCGCACAGCATCGCCAGCTCTTTTTGTTGGTTCGTCAGCTTTTTGCGCTGGGTGCCCACAAAATAGTGGATGCCGATGAAGTCGAGGTCTGGCGTCGCGGTACGATTTGCCAAGGCGGTGAACAAATCATCCTTCGACATGCCGAACTGGCTGCCCGCATTCAAACGAAGCAGCACGGGCAGACGTTTGCCCGCCTTGTGGGCGGCATCTTGCAAGTAGCGTACCTGCAGAAGGGACTCCGCCGTGTAGCTGCCGACCCCGTCGGCCACAGCGCGGGCGATATCGACGGGGGTCTTGTTGACACCTGAATAGATAACGCGGGCATCGGCGGCGTGCAGCTTCTCGCAGATCGAAAGCTCGCCGGGGCTGCACACCTCCAGCCGTGCGGTGACGTCGGCCATGGCTGGCAGCAGAAACGGGTTTGCCTTGATGGAATAGCAAAGCGTGATAGCGTCGCCGAAGATTTCGTGGATAGCGCGCACGCGGGCTTGCAGGGCGTCGGCATCAAACACGAACGTCGGTGTGCCGTATATGGCGGCGATTTTTTGTAAGGCGGCATCGGTCATTTGCGTGCTCCTTTTTTCGTCAGGGCGGCCAGCGCCGTTCGGTCGATCTTGCCGTTTTTGTTCGTGGGGAGTTCGTCCAGCTGTTGAACCGTGTTGGGCTGCATAAAGGGCGGCAAGTTGGCTTTCAGCGCGGTCAGCAGGGCGGCTTTCTCGCAGCTGCCGGTGTAGAACAGGTGCAGCCGCTGCTTTTCGGCGTCAAAGATGCAGCAGGCACGGCTCACATCGTCACACCGCATGGCGGCGGCTTCGATTTCGCCCAGCTCGACGCGGTGGCCCATATGCTTGATTTGGAAATCCTTGCGGCCGATGTAGAATAAATTGCCGTTTTCATCATACCGCGCCAGATCGCCGGTGCGGTAAATGCGCTCGTACCAGTTGGGGTTCAGCGGATTCTGGGTAAAGGCTTGGGCTGTGCGCACCGGGTCAGCGTAATAGCCCAGCGCCAGCGCCGTGCCGGAGACACAAAGCTCCCCTGCCTGGCCTGGTTCGGTCACAAGGGCGTCGCGTTCGTCCAGCAGAAAGACCTTCTCGTTCGGGAAGGCGCGGCCAATGGGAAGCACCTCGTCGGGGGCAAAATCCCGATCAGGCAGGATGGCGTAGGTACAGTTGCAGGTGATTTCCGTAGGGCCGTAGAGGTTGACGAACCGGGCGGCGGGCAGCGCTTTCTTCCACTTCATCAGGTGCTTGATGGGCATGACCTCGCCGCTGAAAAGAACCTGGCGCACGGCGGAAGGCACGCGGTAGCCGAAGCCGTTCATGATGGAGACAAAGCACATGGCGCTGACAGCCCAGACCAGCGTGGTGACAGCGTGGTCGGCCAGGTAGTCCATCAGCTTGGTAGGCTGGCTGAAATAGGCCCGGGGGATGATCTGCACCTTGGCCCCGGTGTAAAGGGCGGTGTACAGATCCTTGACCGAGACGTCAAAATCAAAGGGGGCCTGGTTGCCGAGGATATCGTCCCCGTTGATGCCAAAAATACCGGCAAACTGCGGGATGAAATCCAGCACCGAGCGGTGGCTGACCGTGACGCCCTTGGGCACGCCGGTACTGCCGCTGGTAAAGTTGATGTATAAGGGGTCAACGTCCACAGCCTGGACACGGCGGGCAGCCAGCAGTGCGGCGTCCTCATCGGCGGTCAGCAGACTTTCCAGCGGAAGAATTGGACCGGAATAGCTAAGCTTTGCTGCAGCGTCGGCGTGTTCGGCGTCGGTGATGAGCAATGCCGGGGCAAGTGTATCCAACACCTGCCGGGTGCGGGCGGCGGGCTGGCGGGGGTCCAGCACCGAGTAGCAGCACCCCGCATAGACCGTGCCCAGCATAGCGGCAAAGGCCGGGGCAGATTTTTCGAGATAGAACGCTGCCGGGCAGCGGGGCGCGGTGCGGGCCGCCAGGGCACTGCCGCTGCGGCGGGCCAATTCTGCCAGCTGCGCCCAGGTGTAGTCCTGCTGCACATCCCCCACGGCGGGGGCATCGGGGCAGCGGGCGGCGGTGGCTTCAAGCCAATCCAGAATATTGGTTTGCATAAAAAACTCTTTTCTCAGAAATTCGCGTAAAGGAAGCCGGTGGTGTCGGTAACGCAGATAAAGCTGATTAGCGTCAGGAAGATGACGAGATAGTACAGCGCCCAGCGCACGACCAGCGGCAGGCGCTGCACATCCGCGTAGGGGTCACGGCCGTTTTCCTTCAAAACACTATGTACAAAGACCAGTATGGTGCTGATGATTACGATGCCCCACGCAGGCCCCGAAACAGCGGCAAATGCGCCGGGAGCGTTTGCCGCCAGCGAGTCAAAGCGGAAATCCGTAAAGGTCTTTTGCAGGCAGAGCAGCCCGCGCATAAAACCGTTGCGGTCAAAGTACCAGCCGATGTTGACGATGACAAAGGTGCGCAGAATGCGAAACAGATGCCAGGCGCGGCTCTCAGTGGGGATATGCAGCGCAGCGTTGAGCTTTTTGAATGCGGGTTCCAGCAAGTCAGACAGAGCAATGACCGCGCCGTTGTAGAGACCCCAGACGAGGTAGTGAATCTCCGGGCCGTGCCAGATGCCGACGACGGCGAACACCAGCAGGTTCGCCACAGCAGCGGGCAGTACGCGGCCAAAATGCTTGCCGCCGTGCTTGGTTGCCCATTTGCCGAAGCGCTGCATCGGCTTGGTCAGGGCGAAGGGGTAAAAGAGGTAGTCGCGCATCCATGCGCCGAGGGAGATATGCCAGCGCCGCCAGAAATCCCCCAGTGAGGTGGAAAAATACGGCTGGCGGAAGTTGGGCATCATCTGGATATCATACAGCTGCGCGACGCCCAGCACCATATCGATACCGCCGGAAAAATCAGCGTACTGCTGCAAAGAATACAGCAAAATTGCCAGCAGCGCCATCGCGCCGGTAAGGCCGCTGGCATCCTCAACGTCCAAAATCGCGGCAATCGTCGGGGACGTTAGGTTGGAAATTGCGTATTTCTTCATCGCGCCGAAGGCGAACAGGAACAGCGCACGTTTGGTGCGCTCCCAATCCCAGGTATGACGGGCCATGAACTGGGGTTCCAGCTCGCCGTAGCGGTTGATCGGCCCCTGCACGAGCTGCGGGAAAAAGCTGATGAACAAGAGAAAACGCGCAAAGTTTTTCTCAGCCGGGTGGCGGCCGCGGTAGCAGTCGATGAGGTAGCCCACAGCCTGAAATGTATAAAAGCTGATGCCAAGCGGCATGACCAGCCCCAGCGCCGACGGCGTGCTGGCGGCCCAAGCCCCGGAAAGCAGCGCCGCAAAGTGGGACCAATATTTAAAGTAGCCCAGCACCAGAAAGTTCACAACCAAGATACCGGCCAGAGCACCCTTTTTGCGGCGGGTGGTCTGGGCCTTGATGGCCTTCTTTTCTTCTTTTGGCAAGCCGGGCTGTTTGCGGCGGGCGGCGGCATCGGTGTCCAATTTGGCAAGGCAAAGCCCACCGCCCCAGACCGTCAGGGCCGTAAAAAGCAAAAACGAAAAGTCCTGCCAGCCGCTGGCTGCAAAAAACACCAGACTCAACCCCAGCAGGCAGAGCCATTGGCGGGTGCGCAACACGGTATAATACAGCAAAAGGCCGACCGTAACCAGCAGAACAAAGCTTAGGGAATAGAGTTCCACACTACACCATCCGTATATTTAAAAATCAAGATAACATTCGTAATAACGCTCAAAATCTGCATCAGACCCGACTACCCGCGCATTGACGCGGAACTGATAGCTACCGTGTACTGTTGTGGGGTATTCGACCCAGGTACGGGTGTCGTAATCGGAAATTTTTGCGTATTCCGTCTCACCGGGGGCTTTGACCCAGAACTCATACTCAGCCTCGACTGAGGGACCGTGGTAGGAACCCGCCAGCAGCAGAATTTTGTCCGTTTGAATCTCCGGCGTCAGGTACACATTTGTGATATAGTTGACGGCGGCCAGGTATTCTTCCGGCGTCTCAAACAGGGCATCCACGTCAGCTCCCTCGTCCAGCAGGGTCAGGAACTTTGCCATGCACTGGCTGAAAGCGTGGCCGCCGGTGGTGTTCATGTGGGTGAAATCCTTGTAGTAATCCGGTTCAACGTTCGCGAACAGCTCCTGTTTGGCAAAGTTGAAGTCATAGTAAGATGCGCCGTAAAGCCCTGCCAGCTTTTTGAAAAAGGCGTAATCGTCAAAATAAGTATCGTAGCTGATGACGTCCAGCGTCGTTTTTGGGGCGCTGATGACGAGCAGCGGCACACCTTTCTCTTGGCAGAGCTGCATCATCGAGACAAGCTCGTCAATGTGCTGCTGGGTGAATGGGTGGTTCGTCTGGTTCCAGGTATTCACATTGCCGATCGTGTCAAAATCGATGACGGTATCCCCTTCCGGCTGGCCGTGCGCCGCGCCGCGCGCAGCAATGCGAGCAGTCAGGGCGTTCCACTTCTGCCGGATGGTGGCGGGCCAATCGGTGGGCCAGTTGCCGCCCTGCCAGGGGAACAGCGCGTTCAGCGAATCCGCGTCGGTAAAGCGGTCGGCGCTGGTCATGTAACGCAGCAGTTCGGCGGGGCGGTCCTGCCAGCGGGAAGTCTGCAACTCGGCAGAGAGAAAAGCCTTTTGCGCCTTGGGGTATGGCTCCCCCGTCATATTGTACAGGTCCATGACCAGGATGACATACTGCGGTGTATGTTCCCGCAGCACGGATTCCAGTGCAATTTTGGACATATCCCAGCTTTGGGCGTTGGTCGCCATCAGTGCTACGGATTTGCCGGTGGCGGCGGCCAGTTCTTCCTCCGGCAAAGCGCAGGAGGCCAGTGAAGAGCCAATGACGGCGATATCGACGGAATCTTTGCTGTGATAGTTGCGCCACATGGCAAGGCTGGAACCGTTATCCGGCGGCATAAAGCCGCACAAAAGCAGATTGATAAGCAAAAAGCCGACAAGAAAAGCGGCGATTTTGATGATATGTTTCTTCAAGCAGTTGCTCCTAAAAATCAGACAAATCAGCCAATTTACCCAAAATGTGCGTATTGTTTATTATAGCGCATAAACCCTGTAACTACAATGGCTTTTCCTAAGAATCAGCAATTTTTACAACTGAAAACAAAAACTGCCGCGTTTTAACAAAAAACGCGGCAGGGGGTTATCCAAGAAGCTGTTTGGCAAGGTCAGCGCTTGCCTTGGCGTCCTTGCAGTAGTAATCAGCACCGATATCGCGGGCGTAGTCAGGCGTCAGCACGGCACCGCCCACCATGACTTTGCAGTCGAGATTCGCGGCGTGCAGGGCTTCAATCGTGGCCTGCATGTTGGGCACGGTGGTCGTCATCAGGGCGGACAGGCCCACGAGTTTGGCCCCGGTCTGGCGCACAGCCTCGACCACGCGCTCGGGGTCAACGTCGCGGCCCAGGTCGAGCACGTCATAGCCGTAATTTTCCAGAATAACGCGGACGATGTTCTTGCCGATATCATGTACATCGCCCTTGACCGTGGCAATGACGATCTTGCCTTTGCTGCCCTGGGCCTGACCAGAGGCTGCAATCTTGGCTTTAATGGCTTCAAAAGCGGCCTGGGCAGCGGTGGCAGCCTGCAAAAGCTGCGGCAGGAACACGGTCCCCTTCTCAAAGCCGTCGCCCACGGCGTCCAGCGCGGGAATCAGCGAAGTATTGACCACATCCAGCGGCTCCCGCATGGTCAGGGCGGCATCGGCGGCGGCGCGGGCCTCGGCTTTCAGGCCGCGGCGCACAGCCTCAAACAGGGCGTCCCCGCCCGGCGCGGCGGCGCTGACTTCGGCCACCGTGGCAGCGGATTTGCTCGTTTGGGTCGTCTGAATCTGCACATCGGCGTAGGCGGCCACATAGTCGGTGCTCTGAGGATCCTGGCAGGTCAGCACGCGGTAGGCGCGCACGGCGGCCATCATTTCCGGCGTATTGGGGTTCATGATCGCCAGATCCAGCCCGGCAGACATCGCCATCGTCAAAAATGTGGTGTTCAAGTAGCCGCGGCACGGCAGGCCAAAGCTGATATTGGATACGCCCAGCACGGTGCGCACGCCCAGCTCTTTTTTGCAGCGGGCCAGCGCTTGCAGCGTTTGGGTTGCGCCTTCCTGCTGAGCGCTGGCGGTCAGGCAGAGACAGTCAATGTAGATATCCTCGTCCGGGATGCCTGCGGCGTGGGCGGCGTCCACAATGCGGCGGGCAATGGCGACGCGGCCCTCCACTGTCGGTGGGATGCCGCCCTTATCCAGCGCCAGGCCGACGACGGCAGCACCGTACTTTTTGCAGAGCGGCAAAATCTTTTCCAGCGTCTCAGTCTCGCCGTTGACCGAGTTGACGATGGGCTTGCCGTTATAAATGCGCAATGCACGGGAAAGAGCCTCGGGGTTCGAGGAATCCAGCTGCAGCGGCAGATCGGTGACGGCCTGCAAATCCTTGACGAGCTGTTCCAGCGTGGCAGCTTCGTCGATGCCGGGCAAACCAGCGTTGACGTCCAGCACCTGGGCACCGGCCTCGGCCTGGGCCACGGCCTGGGTGCAGGGGTAAGCACTGTCGCCGTCACGTAAGGCCTGCTGCAAGCGCTTTTTGCCGGTAGGGTTGATGCGCTCGCCCACGACGGTAATGCCGTTTACTTCCACAAAGCGAACCGGTGTACACAGGCAGCTGCGGCGGATGGAAATTTTATCAGCCGGGGCCAGCGGGCTGAACGTCACGTGCAGTTTGGCGATAAAGGCGGGTGTGGTGCCGCAGCAGCCGCCCACCATCGAAACACCGATGGCGGCGTATTCTTTCATTTCGGCTGCAAAGCCGTCCGGATCCAAGTTGTAGCTGCCGTCCGGGTTGGGCAGACCCGCATTGGGTTTGACAAAGACTGGCACACCGGCGGGCACGCTGCGGCAAAGCCGCTGAGCAAAGGGCAAAATTTCCTTGGGGCCAAGCGAGCAGTTGATGCCCACGGCGTCCGCGCCGAGGCCTGCCGCCGTGACAGCGTAGCTTTCCACTGTGCAGCCGGTGAAGGTACGGCCCCGGCTCTCGAAGCTCATCGAGGTAAAGATCGGCAGGGCGCAGTTTTCTTTGGCAGCCAGGATGGCGGCTTTCAGTTCATACAGGTCGGTCATCGTCTCCA